>NZ_JBXWSM010000170.1:0-1099 GCF_059613405.1 Ruegeria sp. BHSA118 | reverse complement strand
GAACGCGGAAGCCGACAAGGAACGCCGCGAGCTGATCGAGGCGAAGAACCAGGCGGAAAGCCTTATCCATTCGACCGAAAAGTCGATGGAAGAGCATTCCGACAAGGTCGACCCGACCACGATCGAAGCCATCGAGTTGGCGATCGCCGCGCTGAAGGACGAGCTGGAAACCGAAAATGCCGACAAGATCAAGTCTGGCATCCAGAACGTCACCGAAGCTGCCATGAAGCTGGGCGAAGCCATCTATAAGGCGCAAGCCGAAGAAGGCGAAGAGGAACCTGCTGCCGCAGACGCTGCACCAGGCGACGATGACATCGTCGACGCCGAGTTCGAAGACCTCGACGACGACAAGCGCGCCTAACGCGTTACTCGGTTCCGGCAGGCCTCGTTCAGGCCTGCCGGAACGGTCTTCACCATGCAGCACGCGTCTCCGAAACCTCCATTTGGCACTTACGCTCTTTCACATCGGATGGAAATCTTGCGCCGGTGGTCTGAGGTGATGCCACGTCAATGGATGTCGTCCGGAATTCGCAGGATAGTAATGGCCTCTCAGCAAGAGCCTTACGATGTTGAGGTGTTCGGCGGGCAGAAATGCCGATTGTACCCATCGGACAACTGGGTCGAACGTCGCGTCATAACAGGCTCGCAGTTCTTTGATCTGGATGAGCGTCAATCGCTGGCCAACCATATGTCGCAGGGCTCTGGCGATTATGCCTTTGTCGACGCCGGTGCGAGTGCCGGGCTGTACACCCTGTGGGTCAGATCAGTTGCGCAGAAGTTGGTACGCAACCTCAAAGCCTTGGTTGTTGAACCGGATCCGACCAACAAGGCTCGCCTCGGTACCAAACTGGCTGCCAATCAAGCCAGTGAGGTCGTCCATTGCGACAAGGCCCTGTCTGACGAACCGGGTAAGGTGTGGTTCGAATCCGCGAACCTTGGCGACCGGGGTCATGCCAGAGTTGTCAGGTCGGGCGATCTGTGCGTTCGGGCGATTCCGTTGTTGGACGCGATACGCGATGCCGGGCTGACCAAGGTTGATGCCATCAAAATGGATTTCGAAGGCCAGGAAACCCTCGTATTGCGCGCTTTTTTCGAAGAC
>NZ_JBXWSM010000169.1:0-1179 GCF_059613405.1 Ruegeria sp. BHSA118 | reverse complement strand
TTTACGTTCTGGATGCAGGCAGCTCGAACGTGACGCTGGTATATAATGGCCAGGCGGTTGGTCAAAACACGATTGCCGGCTGGCAGGCCATTCAGGCCGAGGCTTCGGGCGGCGGTTACAAAGTGCTGTGGAAAAACGTCGATGGGACGTATGGGGAATGGACCGTCAATGCCAATGGTCAGTTCCTCAGCAGCAGCAGCATCAGCAACGTGGCTGATGTTGAGACCTTCTATGGTGCTGATTTGAATAATGACGGGCTGACGGGTCATGGTACGGTCACGGTTGAAACCAACGGCTCCACGACGCTCGTTTCGTCAAGCCTGGGTTCGTATTTGATTAACGGCACCATTGAACTGACCCTCAACGGTGCCAAAGCCGGCCCGGGCAGTATTCCCGGCTGGCAGGCCATTCAGGCCGAGGCTTCGGGCGGCGGTTACAAAGTGCTGTGGAAAAACGTGGATGGCACGTTTGGGGAATGGGTGACGGATGCCAGTGGTCGTTTTGTCAGCAGCCGCACCGTAGACGACGTTAGGGATGTCGAGGTCTTCTATGGCGCAAATCTGAACAATGATGGGCAAATCGGCCATATCACGACCAGCATCGAATCCAACGGTTCCACGACGCTGGGATCGTCAACCAATGGCGCATATGTAATCGGCGGCAGCATCGACTTGACGTTCAACCAGGTTAATGCCGGTCCTGGCAGCTTCGCGGGCTGGCAGGCCATTCAGGCCGAGGCATCCGGTGGCGGCTATCGGGTGTTGTGGAAGAACTCGGATGGGTCCTACGGTGAATGGACGACGAATGCGGCTGGTGAATTCCAGAGCAGCACAACAATCAGCAATGTTGCGGATGTAGAGGTCTTCTATGGCGTTGACCTGAACAATGACGGGCTGACGGGGCATGGAACGATCAGCATTGAATCCAGCGGCGCGACAACGCTGGGGGCGACAACCCAAGGTGAGTATCTGATTGGCGGCACTACCAACTTGACATTCAACAACGCCACCGTCGGACCGAACAGCTTCTCCGGCTGGCAGGCCATTCACGCCGAGGCTTCAGGTGGCGGCTACCGGGTGCTGTGGAAGAATGCGGATGGGTCCTACGGTGAATGGGTCACGGATTCCAATGGTGTGTTTATCAGCTCCAACACCGTCGCTGACGTGGTAGCGGTTGAAA
>NZ_JBXWSM010000168.1:0-1076 GCF_059613405.1 Ruegeria sp. BHSA118 | reverse complement strand
GTTGAACCTCCACGACACGCGCAGTCTGGGCGCCGGGGCTTATGTGGAAGACGCAAAGGACGCGTGGGTTTTCAAGCCCAGTTGCAGACCCTTGTCCTTTCTCATGATCTTCAATGGTACGGCAGTTCCGACCTTTGCCAACCCCACGCAGCAACCGCTGCGCATAGTTGGTCCGTTAGCCAGCGTGCAAGGCGCAGTTCAGAAAATTGCGCTGGAGGCCAATCACACGCTGCCATCGGCCTTGAATGCATTATCGAACGCCAAAGCCGATACAATCGTGACATGTTCCACGGAATCGTTTCCGCCGCAGGTTCCGGGTTTCGAGATACTTGCAGCAACTGAACCGTGGATATTGTATCAAAGGATAACTTCCAAATAATTGCGGACCCATATGTTTACGCCACCAACCCAGAGGACTCGCGGATGAAAGACCAGGATGCGCATGTAACCTCGGGCGATCCTGCGCGCTGCTATATCGCGGACCGGGCAGACGGGCGGGACAACAATTTCAACCTGATCCGGATTCTTGCCGCCAGCGGCGTGCTTGTATCGCACGCCTATCCGCTCAGTTGGGGTGGCGCGGTTGGTCAACCGTTTGAAACTGCTCTTCACGGGCTGTCCTTGGGCATGGTGTGCGTATGGATCTTCTTCGCCATTTCAGGATTCTTCATCACACGCAGCTTCGATAGAAAACGGTCTGCCAGTTCATTTCTGATCGCTCGCGCGCTGCGTCTGTTTCCGGCACTTGCGGTCGTGACAGGGATTACGCTCTTGGTTGCCGGGTTCATACTGACACAGACCCCTGCATCCGTTTTCTGGGCGCAGGCCGGGGAATTTTTTGCGCGCAACATGCTGCTGTTCAAGATTCAATACGTGTTGCCCGGCGTGTTCGAATCCAACCCTTACGGCCCGGCAGTCAACGGCTCACTCTGGTCGCTGTCTTACGAGGTCACCTGCTATATCGGTGTATTGATCTGCGGCATCCTCGGCATTCTGGGTCGGAAAAAAATCTTTGCTGTTGTTACCCTGCTGTTCCTGGTCGTCTATGCGGTGGCCATGGTGACCGATCTGAACCC
>NZ_JBXWSM010000167.1:0-1184 GCF_059613405.1 Ruegeria sp. BHSA118 | reverse complement strand
GGTGCGAATTACTCGATGATTTTCGACACAACGCCGGCGCCGACGGTGCGGCCGCCTTCGCGGATGGCGAAACGCAGACCGTCTTCCATCGCGATCGGAGCGATCAGCTCGACGGTGAAGCCGACGTTGTCGCCAGGCATAACCATCTCGGTGCCAGCCGCCAGGGTCACGGTGCCGGTCACGTCAGTTGTACGGAAGTAGAACTGCGGACGGTAGTTCGCAAAGAACGGAGTGTGACGGCCGCCTTCTTCCTTGGTCAGGATGTAGGCTTCGGCTTCGAACTTGGTGTGCGGTGTCACCGAACCCGGCTTACACAGAACCTGGCCACGCTCAACGCCGTCACGGTCGATACCGCGCAGCAGGGCGCCGATGTTGTCGCCCGCTTCACCGCGATCCAGCAGCTTGCGGAACATTTCAACACCGGTACAGGTGGTTTTCTGGGTGTCGCGGATGCCGACGATTTCGATCTCGTCGCCAACATTGATCACGCCACGCTCGACACGACCGGTCACAACGGTACCACGGCCCGAGATCGAGAACACGTCTTCAACCGGCATCAGGAACGGCTTGTCGACTTCACGCTCAGGGGTGTCGATGTAGTCATCAACAGCCGCCATCAGTTCGCGGATCTTCGCTTCGCCGATTTCCGGGTTGTTGCCTTCCATCGCGGCCAGAGCCGAACCTGCGATGATCGGAATATCGTCGCCGGGGTATTCGTAGCTGGACAGCAGTTCGCGAACTTCCATCTCAACCAGTTCCAGCAGCTCTTCGTCGTCGACCTGGTCAACTTTGTTCATGAACACGACCATCTTCGGGATGCCAACCTGGCGGCCCAGCAGGATGTGCTCGCGGGTCTGCGGCATCGGGCCGTCAGCGGCGTTCACAACCAGGATCGCGCCGTCCATCTGCGCCGCACCGGTGATCATGTTCTTGACATAGTCAGCGTGGCCGGGGCAGTCGACGTGCGCATAGTGGCGGTTGTCGGTCTCGTATTCCACGTGGGCGGTCGAGATGGTGATGCCGCGCGCTTTTTCTTCCGGCGCACCGTCAATCTGGTCATACGCTTTGAAGTCACCGAAATACTTGGTGATTGCTGCGGTCAGCGTGGTCTTGCCGTGGTCAACGTGGCCAATCGTGCCGATGTTGACGTGCGGTTTTGTACGCTCAAACTTTTCCTTTGCCAT
>NZ_JBXWSM010000166.1:0-1206 GCF_059613405.1 Ruegeria sp. BHSA118 | reverse complement strand
ATCTGGGGCTGGTGGTTCTTTGACTGGGCCAGCCAGCCCTATCACACCCTTCTGGTCACCTTTGTCTTTGGCCCCTACTTCGCTGGCGTCGCCGCCGGGTATTTCACCACTGAAGGGCTGGATGCGCAGGCGGCTGCGGCGCGCGCGCAGACCGTTTGGGCGAACTGTCTGACGATCACCGGGTTGATCATCGCTTTTGGCGCGCCGCTTCTGGGGGCGATGGCGGATGTCTCGGGGCGGCGCATCCCGTGGATATTTGCCTTTTCGGTCATGTATGCGGTCGGGTCTGCGGCGCTGTGGTACACGATGCCCGATGGCTCGAACATGTGGCTGATGCTGTCGGCTTTCGGTTTCGGCTTCGTAGGTGCGGAATATGCGCTGATCTTCATAAACTCGCAGCTACCCGAACTGGGCGATGACAGCGAAGTGGGCGAGATATCGGGCTCGGGCTTTGCCTTTGGTTATTTTGGCGGGCTGATTTCGCTGGCGATCATGCTGGCGCTGTTTGTGGAACAGCCAAACGGCAAAACCCTGATCGGGATGGTGCCCGCCTTTGGTCTGGATGCCGCCACCCGCGAAGGCACGCGTTTTGTCGGCCCCTTTACGGCAATCTGGTTCATTCTGTTCATGGTGCCGTATTTCCTGTGGGTCCGCGACGATGCGGTGCCTGACAGGAAAGGAAGCGTGGGTGAGGCGCTGCGCTTGCTGTCGAAATCAGTGTCTAACTTGCGCTATCGCGTCAGTCTGGCCAGTTACCTCGGCTCGTCCATGTTCTATCGCGACGCACTGAACGGGCTTTACAGTTTTGGTGGTGTCTACGCGCGGCTGGTGTTGGAATGGGATCTGATCAAGATCGGAGTATTCGGGATCGTCAGCGTTCTCGCCTCGGCCGTTTTTGCGTGGATCGGGGGGAAGGCAGACAAGAAATACGGCCCGAAACCGGTGATATTGGTGGCGATCTGGGTATTGATTTTTGTCTGCGTCACAGTGGTGTCGATGGACCGGACGCAGATCTACGGCATCGGCCTGCCTGACGGATCCAACCTGCCTGACCTGGTCTTCTTTGGCTGTGGTGTACTGATCGGTGGCATGGGAGGCATTCTGCAATCGGCCAGCCGTTCGATGATGGTGCGCCACACCGACCCTGAAACCCCGGTCGAAAGCTTTGGTCTTTACGGTCTGTCGGGGCGCGCGACCGCTTTTGCG
>NZ_JBXWSM010000165.1:0-1197 GCF_059613405.1 Ruegeria sp. BHSA118 | reverse complement strand
CCTTTCCGGTGCATTACCGGGTGGTGCGCGGCGCCTCACCCGACAAGGTGGTGCGCGGAGATCCCCGCGCGCTGCTCGACGCCTTTGTCGAGGCGGGGCGCGATCTGGTGGCCACCGGCGCGGACGGAATCACCACCAATTGCGGCTTTCTCGCGCTGGTTCAGGACGAATTGCGCGCGGCCCTCGGCGTGCCGGTGGCGACCTCTTCGCTGATGCAGGTGCCGATGGTACAGGCCCTTCTGCCGCCAGGCAGAAAAGCGGTGATCCTTACCATCTCCAAGGCAACCCTGAGCCCCGCCCATCTGGCCGCCGCCGGCGTGCCTGCGGATACGCCGATCTTCGGCACGGATGGCGGGCGTGCCTTTACCCGCGATATCCTCGGCGACGCACCTCAGATCGACTTCGCCGCCTGCCGTCAGGACATGCTGGATGCGGCCGACGAGATCGTGGCGCAACAACCCGACGCCGGCGCCATCGTTCTCGAATGCACCAATATGGTGCCCTATCCCGCCGATCTGCGCAGGCGCACGGGCCTGCCGGTCTATTCCATCTACTCGATGGTCAAATGGTTTCAATCCGGCCTGATGCCGCGCCGGTTCGCCCAGGACATCGACGACCCGCGCGGTTGACCCGTCGCTTGGGGGGCGCTGCCCCCGTCACCCTCGGTGACTCCCCGGGAAATTTTCGGCAAGAGGAAAGAGCAGATGCCTGCTCCTTCATTCCGCCGCAAATACCCCGGAGCGTGAGGCAGCGCCTCGCTAAAGACCCGCCGCGCAGCGGCGCCCGGCCGAACGCCCGCAGGCGTCCCGCAAGGGGCGCCGAGGGGGGCGGCGGGAGCCTACCCGCCGCGCAGGCGCTGCATCAGATAGACCTCGGCCCCGTCGGGGATCGGTTCGGTCAGGCCCGACGCGATCACGCGACCGTTGATCGTGACGGATACGCCTGCGTCTATCGGCGCCTGCAATTGCGGATGCGCGCGGGTCAGCGCGCGCAGCATCTCGCCGGTGTCGGTGGCCTCGACCTCGACCACCTCCAGCCCACCGGTCAGTGCCCGCAGGCCGGACCAGAGATGAACCTCAACCTTCCGCCTTGAGCGCCGACAGGATGCGCGGCGGCGACATCGGCAAGTTGCGCATGCGCACACCGGCAGCGGCCGAAACCGCATTGGCGATGGCCGCCAGCGGCGGGCAGATCGAG
>NZ_JBXWSM010000164.1:0-1177 GCF_059613405.1 Ruegeria sp. BHSA118 | reverse complement strand
AGCAAAGCTCAGCTGCGGGACGTGCGGGGCGAGAACTCAATCTACCACAACAATTGTATCCAGACCTGGTGGATCAAGGAAAACGGAGAGGCGGAAAATGTCGAAGTATCGTAAGCTATTGGCCGCCTCGGCCCTTGGGTTATGCGTGGCGGTTCCAGCCCATGCAGACAAGCTTGGACTTGGGCGCCCTGCGTTGCCCGAAGAAATCGCAGCATGGGACCACGACGTTGCACCTGACGGAACCGGATTGCCCGAAGGGTCCGGCGACGTGTTCACCGGTGAAGAGGTCTTTGCCGAACGGTGCGCGATCTGTCATGGCGATTTTGCAGAAGGTGTGGGCAATTGGCCGAAACTGGCGGGCGGCGAGGGCACGCTTGCGGATAAGGACCCGCTGAAAACAGTGGGCTCCTTCTGGCCGCACCTTTCGACGGTATGGGACTATGTGAACCTTTCGATGCCGTTTGGAGACGCACAATCGCTGGAGCCTGACGATGTTTACGCGATTGTCGCCTATATCCTGTATTCCAACGACATCGTTGATGATGAGTTCACGCTGTCGCACGAAAATTTCCTTGAAGTGGAAATGCCGAATGCCGGGGGTTTCATCGTGGATGACCGCGAAACGGCCGAGGCGCATTTCTGGACGGATGAGCCATGCATGGTGGGTTGCAAAGAAGGCGTGGAAATCACCATGCGCGCCACCGTTCTGGATGTAACGCCTGACGAAGCCGGGGCTGAAAGCGCGGACCCGGCATCTGTTTCCGAGGAAGCACCCGTCGAGGTCGAAGAAACCGCTGACGACACAGCGGCACTTGATCCCGAAATGATCGAAAATGGCGAAAAAGTTTTCAAGAAGTGCAAGTCATGCCATCAGGTCGGCGAGGGGGCCAAGCATCGCGCGGGTCCGGCATTGAACGGCGTTGCCGGTGCCAATGCGGCCGCCGTCGAAGGCTTTAAGTACTCCAAGGCCATGAAAGCTGCCGCCGAGGATGGCTTGATCTGGACGGAAGAAGAGATGGCCGCGTTTCTGGCCAAGCCTAAAGCCTACATGAAGGGGACACGCATGTCCTTTGCCGGGCTAAAGAAACAGGATGATATCGACGCGGTCATTGTTTACTTGAATTCTTTCGGCAGCTGATCATGCGGCGGCGGTGGGCAACAGGTGTCATGTTTGCTG
>NZ_JBXWSM010000163.1:0-1133 GCF_059613405.1 Ruegeria sp. BHSA118 | reverse complement strand
CCGTTGCGACGCACAAACCGCCGATCAGGCTATCCGGGATGCCGATCATGCTTTCCGGAACGGGCCATGGGCAAAGTCGGGGCCGCCAGAGAGGTCGGATGCGCTCGACCGATTGGCAGACATCTTGGAAACCTGCTGGGAAGAGCTTGTAACGCCTGAAATCCGCGACAACGGAAAGCGCATAGCCGAGGTGCGCGGACAATTTTCCGGGCTGCACAGCTGGTTCAGGTATTTCGCGGCAGAGGCGCGCAAACTACAACCCGAACCGCAAGCCAACAACGTCCCAGGCGTGCAGAGCGTTGGGTACCATTTGCCCTATGGCGTCGTGGTCGCCATCACGCCATGGAACTCTCCGTTGATGATCCTTGCCTGGAAGCTGGCACCGGCATTGGCGGCGGGCAATACGGTGGTTGTGAAACCTTCTGAAATGGCCTCGGCCTCGACTCTGGAATTCGCACGGCTGGCGCACGAAGCAGGACTGCCGCCCGGGGTGTTAAACGTGGTCACCGGACTGGGTCACGAAGTGGGCGAGGCGTTGGTTCGTCACCCCCTGACGCGCAAGGTCACTTTTACCGGCTCGGATTTTGGCGGTCGTAAAGTGGCCGAGGCTGCCTCAGCCGGAGTAATCCCTGCGGTGCTGGAGCTGGGTGGAAAGTCTCCGCAGGTGGTCTTTGCCGACTGCGATCTGGACAATGTGGTCAACGGAATCCTGTCCGGCATCTTCCTGTCGAACGGTCAAACCTGCGTCGCCGGTTCAAGGCTGATTGTTGAGGCCGGGTTGAAAGACAAGCTGGTATCACGCCTGGTCGACCGGGCGCGAGCGCTTAGGATGGGTGACCCGATGGACCCAGACACTCAGATCGCACCACTGGCCAACGAGCCGCATCTGCGCAAGGTGACGGCGATGATCGAACGTGCCAAGGCCGATGGCGCAGCCTGCCTGCTGGATGGAACCGCTACGGCAGCGGGTCGGAACGGATTCCATATCGGGCCGACGGTGTTCGACAATGTAAGCCCCGACATGCAGCTTTGGCGTGAAGAAGTGTTCGGCCCGGTTCTTGCCGTAACCTCATTCACTACCGAAGACGAAGCCATCGCGCTGGCCAATGACAGCGACTATGGGCTGGCTGCAG
>NZ_JBXWSM010000162.1:0-1277 GCF_059613405.1 Ruegeria sp. BHSA118 | reverse complement strand
GCAGACCCTTGTATTCGCCCGGAGTCATCGCGCTGGCGGTGATGGGCTCTTGCGTGCTCAACATGGCGGCGTTCTGGATCGCTTACGGTCAGCGCAGTCACCGGAACATCTTGCTTGGCATCGTCTGTTTGGGCAGCGCCGTTTTCGTCGTTCATTTCGTGGCGATCTGGGGCACGTCGTTTGTTGCCATCGGTGCAGAAAGCGAAGTCGGCCCAATGATCGGCAAAGAGGTCCTTGCCATCGGTGTGGTCCTCTCCAGCTTCGTTCTGTGCGCGGCGTTCCTGTTGACAGGCATCTCCTTTGTGACACCGTCGCACCCTAAGCTTGAGATGGACCCCCCCAGTCCACAGGAGTTGCCCGAAAAGAAACCAGCCGAACCCAAGTTCGCCCGCCAGATCCCATATGAACAGGATGGCCGCACGCATTTCTTCGATGCAAATTCCGTTGCCGCCATTCGGGCCGAGGGGCACTACACCCATATCTACGCACAAGGACGCAGATACTTCTGTGTCTGGTCCATCACCGACGCCGAACGCCGGCTTGATCCCGCGACCTTTACCAAGACCCACCGCAGCTACCTGGTCAATCCTGCATTTGTCGAAAGCTTCGAGCGGCTGAAGGATAACGGAATCTGTCACATGAACCTGCCCGGCCTGCCGCGCGTGCCGGTCAGCCGGGCGCGGCTGAAGGCGGTGCGCGAGGTTCTTGGTGTCTGACCGCGTGCGGCACGCATTTCGTGCGCGGCCTTTCGCATTTCGTGCACAAAGCCTCTGTTTTCCGGCGAATCCTGTCGCCGACTTATGCTGCCCATCGCAGCCTTCCTCTGCCAGAACTCGGCCTTGCAGGGGAGGACAAGCAAGATGATAACGGCGGCGTTCGACTATTACCGGCCAAAGGACATGGGGGGCGTCATTGCCCTGTTGCAGGAACATGGGGACGAAGCGCGCGTGATGGCGGGCGGCCACAGCCTTATCCCGATGATGAAGCTGCGCATGGCCGAAATCGCCCATCTGATCGACCTTCAGGACGTCTCGGGTCTTGGGGGAATATCCGTTGAAGGTGGGCGCGTCACGCTGGGTGCGATGGTCACCCAGCATGAGATCATCGACAGCGCGGCCCTTTCATCCGCGGCACCGATCCTGCGCGAGGCAGCGTTGCAGATAGCTGACCCGCAGGTGCGCTACATGGGAACCGTCGGCGGCAACGTCGCCAATGGTGATCCGGGCAACGACATGCCGGGGCTGATGCAGTGCCTCGATGCGACATTCACGTTGGTC
>NZ_JBXWSM010000161.1:0-1219 GCF_059613405.1 Ruegeria sp. BHSA118 | reverse complement strand
GGCGGTCCACCGGTTCGCCCGCGCGGTTCACCCAGGCGGTGCGAAAGCCGTATCCCGCGGCGGCGGCGGCATCCCAGCCGTTGGACGACACGAACAGCACCTCGTCCGGCGCACAGCCGAACCGTTGCCCGACAAGATCATAGGCCCGTCTGCCGGGCTTGAAGATGCCGACGCTTTCCACCGACAGGACATCATCCAGGACCGTACTCAGCCCGGCTGATTGCACGGCGCCATCCAGCATGTCGGGTGACCCGTTCGACAGGATGGCGGTCTGCATACCCGCCGCCTTCAGCGCCTTGAGCATATCCGGCACCTCTGGATAGGCCTGAAGCTCCCAATAAAGATCCAAGAGCCGCTGGCGCAGGGCCGTGTCCCCGGCCAGATCGACCGCATCCAGCGCCCAATCGAGGCCGTTCCGGGTCACCTCCCAGAAATCCGTATGCGCCCCGGTGATCGCGCGCAGCCAGCTGTATTGCAGCTGTTTCAGCCGCCAATGCGAGGCCAGCTGCGGCCAACAATCCTTCATCGCGGCATAGGCAGGTTCAGACGCCGCCTGACGGGCGGCGGCGGTCACGTCGAACAACGTGCCATAGGCATCGAAGACGCAAGTGGTAATGGGCATGGGCTCCTCCTGATTGCGGCGAAGGTTTGCACAGGTTCGAACCGGGTAAAAGGGACCGGGGTTTACATTGGCGTGACAAACCCTAGGCTGGCCGTTCTTTCAGTGTTCAACAAGGCAAGGACGGCATGACCCAGATCAAACAAGGCGACACGGTACGCATCCACTACACCGGAACTCTGCTCGATGGTAAGACCTTCGACAGTTCCGAAGGGCGCGACCCGTTGCAGTTCGAGGTGGGGTCTGGCCAGATCATACCCGGTCTCGACAAGGCGCTGCCCGGCATGCAGGTGGGCGAAAAGAAGCGGGTGGAGATTGCCTGTGTCGAGGCCTATGGCCCGCTTAACCCCGACGTCCGCCAGCCGAACCCGCGCGAGGGTATCCCCGATGACATCCCGCTGGAGCTTGGAACCCAGTTGCAGATGCAGGCGCCGGACGGCCGGGTCATCCCGGTTACCGTGGTCGAGGTGACCGAGGCCACCGTGACGCTGGATGCAAACCATCCGCTGGCCGGTCAGGACCTGATCTTCGACATTGAGATCGTGTCGATCAATTAAGCGAAAGGCGCTGCTCTGGTAGAGCAGGGCCTAGATCGGAAGA
>NZ_JBXWSM010000160.1:0-1398 GCF_059613405.1 Ruegeria sp. BHSA118 | reverse complement strand
GGACTGGACACCCCGGGCCTCGTTGGAGCAGGGGTTGGAAGCAACAATCGCCTATTTCAAACGCATTTTCACGGCAGCAACCAAATATGCTGCCCAACCGCAATGAAGCAAACGGAAATAGCAGGCCGGCCACATTGGCTGGTCCCCCTGCTGTTGCTGGGCGCAACCATTGCCGCCTGTCTTGTGGTGCTGGCGGTCAATCGCGGTCCGCTCGTCTATTTTGATACCGGCAGCTATTTCCGACAGGGCAACGTCGCGCTCACAATGATTCTTCCCGAGCCGGCGCAGCAAGACGAGGGCACCGCGCAAAACTTCGGCACGGCCAAAAAGGCAGATGACGATCAGACCGCCGGCGGTTCGCGCTCAATCGTTTATGCATTACTGGTTGCCATGTTCTGGCGGGCGGATGTGTTGGGCGGTGTCGCGCTGGTGCAAATGGCGCTGGTACTTTTGTCTGTTTGGCTGGCGATGCGCACGCTGCAGCGCAGTGCGCCTTCGGGGCGGAGCACCGTTCAACTTGTGGCCCTTCCCTTGCTTGTGGCGGCGACAACCTCACTACCATTCTACGTAGCCTACATAATGCCCGATATTTTTGCCCCGGTGATGCTGATCCTTATCGCGGCGGTCGCTGCAGCGGGGCGACATATGAAAGTGACAGAAACGTTGAGTGTTTTGGCGCTTGGCGTATTTTCTGTGGTTCTGCATCCATCGCATCTGGGTATCGCGGTCTTGTTGTTTCCGCTGACCGTACTGGCCGGTATCCTGCGTATTGGTCACGGCCGCTGGCTTGCCGCAGGGTTTGCGATTTGCCTGGTGAGTTTTGCGGTCGCCGAACGCAAGGCGTTCGAGGTTGCCGTTGAAACCGTGACTCACAAGGAAGTGGTTTATACGCCGCATATCACGGCCCGGCTAATCGTGGATGGCCCCGGGATGGCGTATCTGGATGACGTCTGCCCCAACTCTGAACTGGCAACATGTGCCCTGCACGAAGCGTTGTCTTGGTCTGACGACCCTTACCGCCTGACGGCATCACATATCATCTTTGAACGCTCTAAAAAACTTGGCTCCTTCCGATTGATGTCGGCTGAGGATAAGCAGGTCGTTGCTTTTGAACAGCGTCAATTCTTCCTGAAGGTTCTAACGGCGCGCCCGTTTGGGGCAGCGTTTGCACTGGGAAAAAACGCTACGAAACAGATTGTTACCAACAGTGTGGTCATGACAATTCCGAACGAGAGCATTCTGCGGAATGTAAAAACCCTGTCGCGGCTTCCGGAAGATCGGCTTGAGTTTCTGGACAGCACCCAGCTGTCTCAGGAACAACCCTGGCTCAAGTCCGTGAATACAGTTCATTCAATCATCTATCTGATTTCCGGAGCCCTGGTGATCGGACTGCTTCTC
>NZ_JBXWSM010000159.1:0-1321 GCF_059613405.1 Ruegeria sp. BHSA118 | reverse complement strand
TCACAACCTCGCATTTTTTGTCGTAAGCGTCCCAGCCGAGTGCGCCATACAGCATCGCGGTATCATGCATCGAGCCTTCACCGCAGCAGAAGTTGGCATAGTCCCCCAGCATCTTGAGGAACTGAGCCTCCCCATCTGAACTGGTCCACCGCTATGTTTAGGAAACGGAGGACCAAGAATGGCAAACAAGCGACCGAAGCCGGAAGAGATTGTCTCAAAGTTACGGCAGGTTGAGGTGCTGATGGGGCAAGGCATGCCCCGGCTGGATGCAATCAGACAGATTGGTGTTGTTGAACAGACCTATTACCGATGGCGCAGGCAATACGGCGGAATGGGTGTAGATCAACTGAAGGAACTGAAGCGGCTTCAGAAGGAAAATGATCGGCTGAGACGAGCTGTGTCAGACCTGACGCTCGACAAGCTGATCTTGACGGAGGCTGCAAAGGGAAACTTCTGAGCCCCGCTCGCCGTCGCGCCTGCATCGAACATGTGCGTCGCCAGTTCAAAGTGTCTGAGCGCAGAGCCTGTCGCGTGCTGGGACAACATCGTTCCACACAGAGGCACATCCCGAGAGGCCGTGTCGATGAGGATCGGTTGGTTGCCGACATGATCGAATTGGCCAGGCAGTATGGTCGATACGGCTATCGTCGGATTGCGGCCTTGCTCAGAGAGGCAGGTTGGTCGGTCAGCGATGGCCGTGTCGAACGACTATGGCGGAGAGAGGGGCTGAAGGTTCCCGCAAAACAACCGAGGAAGGGGCGGCTCTGGCTGAACGATGGCTCGTGTGTTCGGCTGAGGCCGGAGTATCGCAATCATGTATGGAGCTATGACTTCGTTCATTGTCGAACCGACGATGGCAAAGCTTTTCGGACGCTGAACATCCTTGATGAGCACAGCCGGGAGTGCCTTGCGATCAGAGTGAAGCGCAAGCTGAACTCGGTCGATGTGATCGATGCCCTGACGGATCTGTTCATACTGCGCGGTGCACCCCGCTTCATACGTTCAGACAATGGGCCAGAATTTATCGCCCAGGCCGTCCGAGACTGGATCGCCGCAGTTGGCGCCCAGACGGCTTACATTGAACCTGGGAGCCCGTGGGAGAACGGATACTGTGAAAGTTTCAATGGCAGGTTCAGGGATGAGCTACTCAACGGTGAAGTCTTCTACAGCCTGCGCGAAGCTCAAATTCTGATCGAACAATGGAGGAGACACTACAACACAAAACGCCCCCACAGTGCACTGGGCTATCGCCCGCCAGCACCTGAAACCATCATCCCGATGGATCACAGGCCGATGATGCACTAACAATCAAATCGGACCA
>NZ_JBXWSM010000158.1:0-1468 GCF_059613405.1 Ruegeria sp. BHSA118 | reverse complement strand
AACCTCGCAGACGCGGGTCGGGTCGCGGACCTCTTCCTGATAGGCGACCATGTCCTCGAACAGCTTCATCTGCTCGACTTCCTGGAAGCCACCCTGACCGATGGTCTTGTTGGCCGCCTGCGGGGTCACCAGCAGAAGCGGCGTGTGGTTCCAGTAGGCGGTTTTCACGGCGGTCACAAAGTTGGTGATGCCAGGGCCGTTCTGCGCGATCATCATCGACATCTTGCCGGTGGCACGGGTGTAGCCATCCGCCATCATCCCCGCGCTGCCCTCATGCGCACAGTCCCAGAACATGATCCCGGCCTTCGGGAACAGATCCGAAATCGGCATCATCGCCGAGCCAATGATCCCAAACGCATGCTCAATACCATGCATCTGCAAAACCTTAACAAAGGCCTCTTCCGTCGTCATCTTCATAGGGGTGCTCTCCAACCAAGAGTGAGTGAAACCGGGCACTGCACCCGGCGTTTGATATGGTTTTGGCGCAAGGGTGCGACCTGCGTTAGGGCCAAAACGAAAGCCGGATTAGGTCCAGATAAGGCTCAAACGGCCCGGATTGCGTCTGCGATCAGTTTCACGCCGGGCGCGATACGGTTAGTTGGAATTGAGGAATAGCCCAGGCGATAGAAATTCTGTGGTCTGTCCGGCCCCGAGAAGAACGGTGCGCCGGGTTCGATGTGAACACCCTGGTTTTGCAGTCTTAATGCCAGTTGAGTTGTGTCGACATGCTCAGGGGCTGACATCCACAGTGAAGAGCCGCCAATCAC
The DNA here is from genome assembly GCF_059613405.1 of Ruegeria sp. BHSA118. Taxonomy (NCBI): domain Bacteria; kingdom Pseudomonadati; phylum Pseudomonadota; class Alphaproteobacteria; order Rhodobacterales; family Roseobacteraceae; genus Ruegeria; species Ruegeria sp. BHSA118. Next base: position 701 of record NZ_JBXWSM010000158.1, on the reverse strand, counting down.
ACCCCGTCCAGCCACGGTCAGCCCACTTTCCGCGATGGCTTTGTCCATCGCGTCGCGCCGTTCTTGCAAGGCCTTCGACATACGCCGAATTTGCGCATCATAGTGGCCCAGCGACAGGAAATACGCCGCCGTGCGCTGAATGTGGCCTGGTGGGTGGCGCAGAACCAATGAGCGCAGCGCACGTGCCTCGCGGATAAAGGGCTCTGAGCCGACCATGTACCCGAGTCGCAATCCCGGAAACAGCGACTTGGAGAAACTGCCGACGTAGATCACGCGCCCGTCCCGATCCATGGATTTCAGCGCCGGCGAAGGGGCGCCTCGGAAGGCCATTTCAAACTCATAGTCATCCTCGACGACCATCGCGTCGAGTTCGCGTGCTCGGACCAGTAATTGGTTGCGGCGGTCGACAGGCATCGTCGCGGTTGTCGGGCTTTGATGGCTGGGAGTGGTAAAGATGACGTCCGCTTCGTCGGGAATCGCCTCGGGAGGCAATCCGTCCCGATCCACGCTCAAGGGCGTGACCGTGCAATCCCAATGGTTCAGAAGGCTTCGCAGCGCATAGTAACATGGGTCTTCTATGACGGCCGTGCGATTGTGGGTCAGCAAAATGCGCGATGCCAGCCAGAGCGCGTTCTGCGCGCCCAGAGTGATCAAGATCTCTTCGGGGCGGGCCGCGATGCCACGGCGTGGTAGAGTGTGAC
>NZ_JBXWSM010000157.1:0-1440 GCF_059613405.1 Ruegeria sp. BHSA118 | reverse complement strand
ACGGCAACAACAGACAGGGCCTTGCGGCGCGCCCGCATCGGTTGCGTCTGATAGTTCAGGTCGATGAAATCCACACCCCGGTTCAGGGTTGCTGCCATCTCGCCGACGGCCGCATGGCATTTGATGATGTACTGACACCGCGACAGCAGCAACAGATCCACAAGAACCTCGATCCCGCGCGCGGCTTTTTCGTCCGCATCATGAAACCGGTTATCATCCGTATCGCTGAGGGATTTTTCGGAATAGGAAATGATCTTGTCCGGATAGGCCTTTTCCAGATCCTTGAGCCACTGCCGCTGATCGGTGGCCACAAATATGCCGCCACAATCCGGATGCTCGGCCAGATAGCGCTCGATATAAGGGAAATACTCTTCGGGGACGACCTTTCTGGACAGGTTGGGCCCGACGCCAAAATCGAACTTGTCCGAGCCCCGCAACTGCAGCCCCAGCGTGTGCTCGGGGAATTTCGCGCCGTGGAACCTGTCCACCTGCCGCATGAGCGATGCCTTGAAGCGTATCGTACCATCGTCCAGAAACGCGCGGGCCTTGTCCCGTTCCTGCTGCCACCAATCCGTTGGATATGGCCCGTCCGCCCGGTTTTCGACGCTGCGATAGTAGCCGTAGGGGTTCATGAACCAGCTTCTGGGCTCCCACCGATACAGCCGCATCAACTCGGACGCCATGGACAGGGTATAGACCCGTTCAGCCCGTATCAGAGCCTGAATCTCGTCGCCAGACACCCCAACGGGTTCATAGTAATAGTCCCAGACATTGGGCCCGTGTTCGGCGTCGAAATACGGGTTTGGACCGCCAAACATATAGCTTCTCTGATGCAGATAGATGATCGGCGTCATCCCCATCCGGCGCGCAAACTGCAATTGAACGACAATGCCGTTGAGCTGAGCGATCAGACCATCCGACGTATTGCAAATCAGTAAATATTCAGCGTTATAACTTTTCATTGCCCCGCCTTTAACCTTTTCTCAATCGTTACACCGGCAGGGAAACGCGCTGTGCCGATGTGGTTGAAATCATCGTATCCGACCGGTCGGTTGCGATCCGCAATGCCGCCGGTTCACACATGCCCCCTATCTCAACAAACCATCCAAATAGGCCCCTATTCATTCTTGGCGGACATCTCTGCCCGGCGGTGCAGTTCTTCCTCGTTGATCCATCCCTGCTGCCAGGCGATCTCTTCCGGGCAGCCGGTCTGCAATCCCTGTCGTTCTTCCGGCATCCGCACGAAATTGCCCGCATCCAGCAGGCTGGCATGAGTGCCCGGTCCCTTGTCTTTCAACGCTTACCTGCACCAATGGCACACAAGGCTGACTGCATATCCAAATAATCCGGATCAATCACCTGAGCCGCAGAAACTTGTCCTGAAAAATTCTCGTCCAGAACGTTAACATATTCCCGAATGAGTTTCCCGTTCGGTGTAAA
>NZ_JBXWSM010000156.1:0-1509 GCF_059613405.1 Ruegeria sp. BHSA118 | reverse complement strand
TGCACAATCGCACTTGCAGGCATTGCCACGCCCCGAAGCGCCCATCGCAAGCGCGCCCAGGCTCCGGTGCCGCTCAATTTATACGCCTCCTGCGTCGTCCGCCGCCATTTTGCCTTGAGTGCCGGCCAGTCCTGCCGCGAGGGATGACTGACCTGAAACCGATCCTCGTAGACCAGTTTGTAGCCATGGGAGACAGCTCGCATTGTCCATTCCCGGTCTTCTGATACGCCGTTTATAAACCCGCCGATCGCGTCGAACACGTCGCGCCGGGTCAACAGGTTGCCCGCCCCGGAAAAGCCCTGAACCTCAATATATCGGCGAAAATTGAAGGCAAAAACCGCCTCGAATGCTTCGGCCCCACTGCGGGGCGGCAGGGTCTCGTCGAAGACATCGACCCGCCCGCCGATCAGGTCGGCCCTGTCTGCAATCTCGCGACCAACCGCCAACCAGTTGGAGGCTGGTACACAATCGGCGTCAATGAAAAACAGCCGTTGTGCCGTGGTCTCGGCGACGCCTCGGTTACGGGCGTGCGCAGCACCTTTCTGAGCCTCCACGATAAAGCGAACCTCAGGAAAAGCCGCGCTGATTTCGTCCAGCGAGACCGGGGAAGAATTGTCTACAACCAGAATCTCCGTGCCGGTCGTGTCATTCTCCATAAGAGCCCGCAGACACCGCTCCAGTCTGGGGACATCGTTGTAATGCGGGATAATGACCGCGTCTTCCGGGCCCGAATCAGTAGGAGCCGTACTCATTGCCAAAGGCCCCGCTGATATAGCGACATTTGGTCAATACGATCCCCATGACCTTGGTGAGCTCGGCCAGCTGACGTTCGGTAACATCGATATGATTGATACTGGTTTCCTCAGCGGCAGTCAGCACCAGCGCACAGTCAACGTTCTTCAGAAACCCGTGGCTGTCGTCGCTGACCATCAACGGCGGACTATCGAACAGCATGATGTCGGGTTTGTACTCGGCCTCGATCCGTTCAAGCGTTTCAATCGTCCGGCGGCTTTGCAGAATTTCCGCCGGATTGCGGGTAGAGCTGTAGTTCAGTCCAAAAATCACGTTGTTGCCATGCCGGATGGCGTGATCCTGAAACGGCACCTCACCCTGAATGACATCGGCCATGTTATGGTTGCCGGTTTGGCCCAATACTTCAGCCAGCCCCCGGCGGCGCATGTCGAAATCGATGACAAGCGTCCGCAAATCCTCTTGTCGACCAAGGCTGAAAGCCAGATTGGCAGCTGCCGTGCTTTTGCCGCACCCGGCGTATGGTGAGGTAAGCGCCACCCGGCGCCAACCATTGGACAGGACCTGCTGCAACATCTTTGTACGCAGCATGTCATAAGGCGAAGCTGCGTGACCACCCTCATACGATACCAGGCGGTTTCTGGATACGACGCGCGGATTGATCTCGATCTCGGGCAAGGTCTGCCAGAGCTCTTCGCTGCCCTGCGTGGAGACGGCGGCAGATTCTTCCAAGCGCAGCGGTGTCGGCTGGTGTTGGCG
>NZ_JBXWSM010000155.1:0-1753 GCF_059613405.1 Ruegeria sp. BHSA118 | reverse complement strand
CTATGGATGCGGCGTCGGCAAGGCAGGGCTGGAGTTTACCGGCACGGCCACCATCGATGTGAAAAAGGAATGGCCGACCTGGCGCCCGACCGATGAGATGATCGAACGTGATCCCGTCGCTTACGCAAAATTCAAGGATAATGACTATGTCCAACCCGGTGGCGGAGATAACCCGCTGGGCGCGCGGGCGCTGTATCTGTTCCAGAACGGTGTCGATACCTATTTCCGCATCCACGGTACGACACAGCCGCAGACCATTGGCCGGGCAGTGTCCAACGGTTGCATTCGAATGCTGAACGAGCATGTGATCGATTTGTACAACCGGGTCCCCATCGGAACTGTCGTTACAGTCGTCTGAGTGTCCTTGGATGGGCGACTATTCCGCTCGACCCGCCTGATCAACAAGCTTCAGAACGGACGGTCCAAGTGATTCAACGATCTTTGCCACCCCATCCGTGTTTGGATGTATTCCGTCCGGCTGCATGAACTGCGATACCGCGCCGGGGTCGCCCTCTGCCGCAAGCCCTTCAAAGAAACTGGCGGTGAAGAGGACGTCGAACTCCTGTGCCAGATCAGGATACATCCCGTCGAAAGCTTGCTTGTAGTCGGCCCCGTAGTTACCCGGCGCCTGCATACCGATCAGCAGAACCGGTACATTCGCGCCCCGCGCCACGTCCAGAATCCTGCGCAGATTGGCCTTTGATACGGCAGGGTCGATCCCCCGCAGCAGGTCGTTGCCACCAAGGGCAACGATCATGCCGTCCACATCCGGTGTCAGGGTCCAGTCCACACGCGCGGCCCCGCCCGCCGTCGTGTCGCCCGAAACACCTGCGTTGATGACTCGGACATCCGCACCCTGCGTCTGCAACCAGCGTTCAAGCTGCGGAACAAACCCGCTTTCCTCAACCAGCCCATAGCCCTGAGTCAGCGAGTCCCCCAAAGCCGCAATCACCACCTGTTCGGCTGTGGCCGCAAAACCGCACCACGTGAAAAGGCCTGTCATCAAAGCCTTGCGCAACGTGGTGATCGCTCCATATCCCAAAAGACCGCTCCTTTTTCGGGTAGACCCATGACGACCGCTGTTCTCGCCCTCCAAGATGCCGCTTTGTCCCTGGATGGCAATGCCGGGCGGGTCGATATTCTGCATGACATTACGTTGACTGTGAACAAGGGCGAGACGCTGGGGCTTATCGGGCCTTCTGGCTCGGGCAAGTCTTCGCTGCTGATGTTGATGGCGGGGTTGGAACAGGCGACGCACGGTCAAATCGTGGCGCTGGGTCAGGACCTGACCGACATGGATGAGGACGCTCTGGCCCGGTTTCGGCGCGACAGCATGGGGGTGGTGTTTCAGAACTTCCACCTGATCCCGACAATGACCGCGCTTGAAAACGTGGCAACCCCACTGGAACTGGCAGGGCACAAGGATGCGTTCGACCGGGCCGAGCAAGAGCTGGACGCCGTTGGCCTGTCGCACCGTCGCGATCATTACCCGGCGCAACTGTCGGGCGGAGAACAACAGCGAGTTGCCTTGGCACGCGCATCTGCGCCGCGTCCCAAAATCCTGTTGGCCGATGAACCGACCGGGAACCTGGACGAAACCAACGGGGCCGCAACTGTTGATTTGCTGTTTGGTCTGCGTCGGAAATACGATGCAACCCTGGTTCTGGTGACACACAGCCATTCATTGGCGGAAAGATGTGATCGGGTCGTTCGGTTGCGTGACGGCAGGATCGCAGAAGAGACCCGGCAGGAG
>NZ_JBXWSM010000153.1:0-1811 GCF_059613405.1 Ruegeria sp. BHSA118 | reverse complement strand
GTTATGGCATGGTTGTTCCGAACTTCATCGAAGCGGCCCTGGCCGGACAGCCGATTCAGGTTCATGGCACCGGCGAGCAATCGCGCTGTTTCAGCCATGTGGCCGATGTGATCGAGGCGCTCATGCGTTTGCTCGATGTTCCCGAAGCCCGGGGGCAGGTCTTCAATATCGGTGGTGAGCAGGAAGTGACGATCCGGGGGCTGGCCGAAAAGGTGATTGCCGCAACAGGGTCTGCGTCCGAAATCCGTCTGGTGCCCTATGAAGAGGTCTATCCCGAAGGGTTCGAAGACATGGCCCGCCGTCTGCCGGATGTCTCGAAGCTGCGGCGGTTCACCGGGTTCAGCCCGGCGCGCACGCTGGACGACATCATCGCTGACATCATGGCCGAGAAACGCGCCAAAGCCTACGCATGAAGAGCCGAACACGATGACACCGGGACAAAGAGTTGAAAAGCTGGTGCGCGACACCGCGACTGTGCTGCTGCCGGAACGGCTGCGCAAATGGATCCGCAAGCAGCAGCGATTGCACAATCTTCAGTCGGTGCCGGTAGGGTCGGTCGATTTCGGCGGCTTGCGACGATTGTCGCCGATCAGCGCCGTGTTCGGGCAGGATCGCGACCTTCTGACCATCGAACGCCATTACATGGAAGAGTTCCTGCAAAACCACAGCGACGATATCCGTGGCCGGGTTCTGGAATTCGGCGATCCGGCCTATATCAAGAAATTCGGCGGTGATCGGGTCACGCAGGCGGATGTGCTGAGCTATGTCGAGGGCAATCCGCAAGCGACCATCGTGGCGGATATCACCGATGCGCCGCATATTCCCGACAACAGTTTCGACTGCATCATCATCACCCAGACCCTTCAGATGATCTTTGAGGTCGACAAGGCGATCGCAACGCTGGAACGCATTCTCAAGCCCGGTGGCGTGGTGCTGTGCACCTCGCATGGGATGACCCGTGTGGCGCGGCGCGAAGGCGTGGATGACTGGGGCGAATACTGGCATTTCACCAGCCAGTCCAAGCGCCGCCTGTTCCGGGCGGTCTTCCCGGCAGAAAATGTCGAGGTGTCGACCGTTGGCAATGTCTTTACCTGCATCTGCAACCTGCACGGCCTTGGGGCCAGTGAAATTGCGCCCGAAGAACTGTCCACCCATGATCCCAACTATGAAATGCTGGTTCTGGTCCGGGCAGTAAAGGCGCAGTGAGCGATCTTGTCATAGGGTCCGGGCCTGCCGGGGTTTCCGTCGCTCGGGCCTTGCTGGCGCGAGGGAGGACGGTCACGATGCTGGATGCCGGGGTGGAACCCGGGCCCGGGGTCACGGACCGGGTGCAGCAGATGTCCCGAACACGCGCCGAAGACTGGAGTGCTGAAGCGCGGGCCGCCTGGATGGAGCCTCAGTTTCAGGCCCCGGAGGGCGAGGTGTGGCGCTATGGGACAGGTTATGCGCTGGCCTCACCGGCCCGCACGCTGGCTGACGGGGCGGATTGGTTTGCCTTGCGCGCCTCGCGGGCGGCGGGCGGGCTGTCCAACGTCTGGGGCGCTGCGGTCTTGCCGTATCGGCAGGCGGATATCGACGACTGGCCTATAACAGCCGACGATCTTGCCCCACATTACAGGGCGGTGGCGGAAATAATGCCTGTGTCCGGGCAAAAGGACGGGCTGCAGGATCTCTTTCCGGCCTGCGATATGACAGGTCGAGCACCCGTTCCACCAACCGCGCAGGCCGAGATGCTGCTGGCCCGTTCCAGGCAGAAGGCGCAGGCATTGCAGGGGGCTGGGATGCATGTCGGTCTGGCGCGGCAGGCGGTT
>NZ_JBXWSM010000152.1:0-1769 GCF_059613405.1 Ruegeria sp. BHSA118 | reverse complement strand
ATTGTCGGTGCCGATCCCGGCGCGGCCGATGACTTTCAGATTGTCGGCTTTCTCCAGAATGGTCGGCGTGACCTTGGTGGCCGAGCGGATGGCAAGACCGTCATACTGGCCGATCACCTCGGCCAACTTGTCCTTGTCCTTGCCCAGATCAGGCATGAAATCCACGTCGATGCCGCGATCACGGAAAATCTGAACGGCGGTTTCGCTGAGTTTGTCGGAAACGAGTACTTTGGGAGCCATGTTTGTGGTCCTTGAATGTATTGAGAGGTCCGGGCCGATGCGGCCCGGTAAAGATGGGATGCGATCAGGCGGCTTCTGTTTGTGCCGCGATTTCGGCCTCAAAGGCCCATGCCAGCCAAGGCAGCATCGCTTCGATATCCGAGGTCTCGACCGTACCGCCGCACCAGATCCGCAAGCCCGCAGGCGCGTCGCGATAGGCACCGATGTCCAGCGCGACATTCTCGGACTCCAGCCGTTTGGCCACGGCCTTGGCAAAGCTTGCGCCGTCCTGAATTCGGGCGTCGGTGAATTTCAGACAGACGGATGTGTTCGACCGCGTCGCAGCGTCTTCGGCCAGGTTTTCGATCCAGTCGTTCCGGTCGCAGAACGCATGCACGGCATCGGCATTGGCGTTCGCGCGGGCAATAAGGCCCTTCAGACCGCCCACCGAGCGCGCCCAATCCAGTGCAAACAGATAATCCTCAACCGCCAGCATCGACGGCGTGTTGATCGTCGCCCCGGTAAAGATGCCTTCGATCAGCTTGCCACCCTTGGTCAGGCGGAAGATCTTCGGCAGCGGCCATGCAGGGGTGTAGCTCTCCAGGCGTTCAACGGCGCGCGGCGACAGGATCAGCATCCCGTGGGCCGCTTCGCCGCCCAGCACTTTCTGCCAGCTGAAGGTCGTTACATCCAGCTTGTCCCAGGGCAGGTCCATCGCAAAGGCAGCCGACGTCGCGTCACAGATCGTCAGACCCTGACGATCATCGGCGATCCAGTCGCCATTCGGCACGCGCACGCCCGAAGTCGTGCCATTCCAAGTAAAGACCACGTCATTTGCGAAATCGACCGATGCCAGATCCACGATCTGCCCGTAATCCGCAGTTTTCACCTCGGCGTCGATTTTCAACTGCTTGACCACGTCGGTCACCCAACCAGAGCCAAAGCTCTCCCAGGCCAGCATCTCGACCTTGCGCTCGCCCAGCAACGACCACAGAGCCATCTCGACCGCACCCGTGTCCGAGGCGGGAACGATGCCGATCCTGTAATCTGCCGGAATGCCAAGCACCTCGCGCGTGCCCTCGATTGCCGCCGTCAGCTTGTCCTTGCCAACGGTGGCACGGTGCGAGCGTCCCAAGGCGGCATCGGCCAGTTTGGTCAGATCAAATGTGGGGGGTTTGGCACAGGGGCCCGAGGAAAAACGCGGATTGGCCGGCCGCGTCGCCGGTTTTTGAGTGCTCATGTGTATTACCCTTCCAGATACACGCCCCTCGTTGGGGAGGGGTGTCCCACGGACAGACCTAGGGGGCCTTCGCACCTGCAGCAAGCGGAAAAGACGCTTTGCTGGGTAAAAACGACATCTGAAACGGACACAAATCAGAACACGCGTTTCCGATTGGCGAAAAACCCCGCCGAAATTCGGCGGGGTTTGTTGGTGTTACTCCGCGGCTTCCTCATACGCCTCCATTGGGGGGCATGTGCAGACGAGGTTTCTGTCGCCATATGCGTTGTCGACGCGGTTGACGGGGGACCAGTATTTGTCGACGCCCATG
>NZ_JBXWSM010000151.1:0-1878 GCF_059613405.1 Ruegeria sp. BHSA118 | reverse complement strand
GTTTTCCGACAGGACGGAAACCCGAAAATCCAGGTGGCGATCGTTGAAACCTGCGATCACCTCGGTCCTGCCATCATGTTCGACCGGGAAGATACCCAACTTGTCGTCTGCATCCGGGCCGGTCGTGCTGAGGCCAAAGGGTGTTACCAGCAGGCCGCGCAGCCGAACCAGTGACATCGCCCATCCGGGGAACGCGGTGATGATTTCCGCGGCCCGGCTCGGCGGAAGATTGGATTCAACGCTGAAGCAATCCAGAAAGTCGCCGTTTTTGTACCGTTCGTTCAGCAGGCTTTGCGCGGACAGATCGGAACGCTTTACCGGCGAATGAAACATAACGTTATTCTCTGAGCGTGGTCAGAGCCTTTTTCAGATCAATCGCTCCATCATAAAGCGCGCGGCCGGAAATGGCACCGTTCAAAGCTGCGCCACAATCGCGCAGCGCGATCAGATCGGCGATCGAGGACACGCCGCCAGATGCGATAACCGGAATGTCGACCGATTTGGCAAGCTCTGCGGTGGCCTCGATATTGGGCCCCTGCATCGCGCCGTCCCGGTTGATGTCGGTGTAGATGATCGCGGCGACGCCCGCGTCTTCGAAGCTGCGGGCCAGATCGGTTACCTGAACGTCGGTTTCTTCGGCCCAACCCTTGGTGGCAACCAGACCGTTGCGCGCGTCGATGCCCACGGCGACCTTGCCGGGAAAGGCTTTGGCCGCTTCGCGCACCAGATCGGGGTTCTCGACCGCGACCGTGCCCAGAATCACGCGGGCCAGACCTTTGTCGATCCAGGTCTCGATGGTGGCCATGTCGCGGATGCCGCCACCCAATTGCGCGGGCACGTCGCAGGCTTTCAGAATTGCCTCGACCGGGGCGGCGTTGACCGGCTCACCTGCAAAGGCGCCGTTCAGATCGACCAGATGCAGCCACTCGCACCCGGCCTCGACAAAAGCGCGTGCCTGCGCGGCGGGATCTTCGTTGAACACGGTGGCCTTGTCCATTTCACCACGCAGCAAGCGCACGGCATTGCCGTCTTTGAGGTCGATGGCGGGGTAGAGGATCATGTCGGGCGGCCCTATATCTGTGTTACACGCGCGGGATATCGCACAGGCGGGGCAGGGGATGCAACGCGACGCTGGGTCATTCTTGCCCGTCGCTGATTGCCGGGTCAGACTGCCATCAAAACAGGGAGACAATCATGAAGAAATTTACGTTTGCAGCGGGTTTGATGTTTCTTGCGACCAGCGCGATGGCTGCGGATCCCGTCGACGGTCTGTGGAAGACTGCACCCGGTGATACCGGCGGCTATCTGCACGTGACGATTTCCGAATGCGGCAGTGCGATCTGCGGAACCATCGACAGCGCCTTTGATGCGGATGGCAACGAGCAGCTGGAATATGAAAACCTGGGCAAGCAGATCATCTGGGACATGGTGCCCGAAGGCGGCGGAAGCTATGACAGCGGCAAGATCTGGGCACCGGACCGGAACAAGACATACAACTCGAAAATGTCACTGGACGGCCAGAACAAACTGACCGTCAAGGGATGCGTGGCGGGCGGTCTGATCTGCCGCGGTCAAACCTGGACGCGTGTTCAATAAGCCTCAGGGTTTCCAGGTCAGGAAGTTGCCCAGCATGCGCAGGCCAACGTCCTGGCTTTTCTCGGGGTGAAACTGCATTCCAACCATCGTATCACGGCCAATGACGGCCGTGACCTCCTGCCCGTAATCCACATAGGCTAATCGCTGTGCCGGGTCGGATACCCGGAAGTGGTAGGAATGGACGAAATAGGTGTGATCGCCGGATTTCACCCCGTTAAACACCGGGTGATCGCTGTCCAGAACAAGATCGTTCCAGCCCATATGTGGCACTTTCAGCGATGT
>NZ_JBXWSM010000150.1:0-1998 GCF_059613405.1 Ruegeria sp. BHSA118 | reverse complement strand
GCACCCGTTCCACCAACCGCGCAGGCCGAGATGCTGCTGGCCCGTTCCAGGCAGAAGGCGCAGGCATTGCAGGGGGCTGGGATGCATGTCGGTCTGGCGCGGCAGGCGGTTGGGCCGGGCTGTCAGACCTGCGGGCTGTGTCTGCACGGGTGCCCGTGGTCGCTGATCTGGTCGGCGCGGCAGGCGCTTACGACACTGCAGGCAGAGCCAGGCTTTGCCTACCGCGCGGATCACGTGGTGCGGCAGGTCCGCGAGGAAGGCGATGAGGTTGCCGTCACTTTGGCAGATGGCAGCGATGTCCGCGGAAACCGGGTGTTTCTGGCCGCCGGGGTGCTGGAAAGCGCGCGTATCCTGTTGGCATCACCCGGCTTGCGGGGCAAGGAGCTGGTGTTGAAAGACAGCCAGCAGGCCTTTCTGCCGATGCTGCACCGCTGGCGGGCACCCAGGCGGCCCGATGTTTTGCCCTATCAGACGCTGCCGCAGCTTTTTGCCGAACTGGATGACCCGACCGTATCGCGGCAACTGGTTCACGCGCAGATCTATACCTGGAATGAATACTATGCCCGCGATCTGAAACAGAACTATGGCCGCCGGGTACCCGGCAGCGGGCCGCTGCTTGAGGCGCTGGCCCGACGTCTGATCGTGGCGCAGGTTTTCCTGCATTCCGATCATTCGCATGAAATAGCCTTGCGTCTGGCAGAGGATGGGCGGCTACGCCCGGAACTGAACGAAAACCCCGCAACTGCCGAGACAATGCACGCAGCGCTTGCGCGCTATGGCCGGGCCTTGCGGTTGCTTGGTCTGACCAGCCTGTCTTTTGCAGCGCGGTTCGGGGTGCCGGGGGCCAGTTTTCATGTCGGAGGTGATCTGCCGATGTCGGATGACCCGGGCCCGGTTGAAAGCGATGTGCTGGGGCGCCCGCATGGCGCGACGCGCATTCACGTCGTTGATGCCTCTGTCCTGCCGACCATCCCGGCGACGACAATTACATTCAGTGTGATGGCGAATGCCCACCGGATCGGAACGCTTGCGCCCTAATCCTGACATTCAGTTGATGGGCAGCACCCTGCTCAGCCCGCTGCGCACGCCGCGCATCAGTTTGCGGGCCGCCAAATAGGGCCCGCCGCGTCCGGCAAGATGTGCCTTCCAGCGGGCGATGTTGTTGAAATAGAACATCTCGAGCCGGGGCAGGTCGTGGATGTCATCTTTCGGTCCGGCGACACCCAGCCTTGTGCCGACCGAGGTGTCGTAATGCAACGCGATCTGCCTGAGCACGCGCTTGTTCGACGCGCCATAAGGCGGTGCGAAATGCCGGGTGGGCTGGCCAAGCCGGGCGGCAATGTCCTGACCGGATCCGCTGACTTCCTCTTCCAGCATGAGCGCATCCAGCGTGGTGAGATCGGGATGAGTGACACTATGCGCGCCAAAACAGACCCCTTCTGCTGCCAGCGTCTCGACCCTGTCCCAGCCCATCAGCGGGCGGGCAGGGATATTGCCCCCGGCCCAGCTGTCGCTGCCGCCCATCCGACCCGAGGGCAGATAGACGATCGGGGTGAAATTATGATCGCGCAGGATCGGCCAGGCGGTGTCGGCGAAATCTTCAAACCCGTCATCGAAACTGATGATGACCACGCGGGGGGCGGGCGGGTTGGCCAGCGCATCAGGTGTGACCACCGGCAGGCCCGAGTCCGCAAGCGCCTGCATCTGGGCCTTGAACACCTCGGGTGCGATCGAGGTTGGCCCCGGCGCGTCCGAGATCGAATGATACATCAGGATATCGGCCTGCCAGGCGGTCATGGGTCAGTCTTCCACCACATGGGTGGCAAAGACCTCGCGATAGCTGTTCCATTTCGCGCGGTCGACATTGCCCTTGCCGTCGATGCAATCCGCCGCGCCATAGGCCATGGCAAAAGCGTGGTGCGTATTGTCATGGGCAAACAAGCCCTGCCGTCCAAATACGAGCAATCCGTCCAGATCCGAGAGCCACTGATCAACCGT
>NZ_JBXWSM010000149.1:0-1907 GCF_059613405.1 Ruegeria sp. BHSA118 | reverse complement strand
GTCGTAATCATTTCTGCCGCAGGCACTTTTCTAACCATATACTAGAAACTAAAAACTGATCCATCAGGTACCGATAGCACATCATTGTGCAATCTATTTTTCTTATCGCGACCACTCAAAATCCAACTGCGATGACTTGGCGTCAAAGGCTTAGAAGCCTGAGCGCCGAATTTCCTCCTCAAAACGGTACAAAGCGGGGCAGGCGGTTCAGGCTTGGCTCCATGAAACGTTGCAACCTTGCATCCGCATCCGCTTCGGTTTCGCCGGGCAGGATGGGGGTCACAAACCGGACCAGAGCGCCATCGGTGCGCCCCATGGTGAAGCCGTCCTGAATAACGCTCATCTTGGCGCGGAAATCATTGACCATACGCTTGCCGCGCTGTTCGAACCAGTAATAGACCAGCTGTTTTGACAGCTCTTTCTGGATCACGGCGCGGTTGACCGTAAAGCGGCCATAAGGCGTGTTGCCCGGGTTGATCTCATACGGTTCAAGGCTGAAGATTTCCCAGCCGCCCACCGGCAGGCACACTTCGGGCGAATGGATGCCGTCGCCGTCGGTCTGCTTGTCGTAAAAGGCCACGAACATGTTCACGAAGTCGCCCGATCCGGTGTTGATATAGGTGGCATTGAGGTAATCGCTGGCCCCCAGAACCTGTTCAACCTGTGGATCCAACGTGGTGGGCGACCCGGACCAGGGGCCAAGCTGCCGTGGATAGAGAACAAACGGATCACGTTCCACAGGTTGCACTTCGGAAGCGGGCCGCAGGGTCCAGGCGGTTGAAACCGCAAGCGTCAGAAGACCCGCGACCGCCAGCGCCAGCGATGCGCGAATGCCAAAGATACGCAAGGCAACAGAACCCAGCCCCTGGGTATCCAGATCAATGGTCTCGGCAAAGGGTTGCGGATTCGGCGCCAGACGCTGCAAGCCGATGGCCATCAGGAACAGAATGGCGACGCAGAGCAGGAAGATGATCCAGCCTTCAAAGAAATGCATGAAGCCTTCAGCCTGCTCGATACCGTGCTGATTGACCAGCACGCCGATCACGCCAATGCGGATCGAGTTCATCAGCACGGTCAGAGGGGCCGCCGAAACCAGCAAAACCACCTTGTGCCAGATCGGGCCACGGTAAAGCAGGGCAAAGAGATACGAGAAGCTCAAGATCGGGAACAGATAGCGCAGCCCGGAACAGGCCTCGGCCACCTGCAGTTTATAGACCCCCAGATCGATGATGTTGCCTTCGATGAAAACCGAAACGCCGGCCATCTGCACGAACCAGACGCCCAGCTCGGACGAAACCCATTGCAGGAAGATCGTGAGCTTCCAATAGACGAACTGCGGCAGCGGCAGCATGAACACCAGATGCAGCACGGGCAGCTGGTGGTATTTGCCCCGCTGCCAGCCGAACACGGTCAGCATGACGCCGCCCGTCCAGATGATCATGGCATAGGTGACGATATCGGGAATACGGGCCAGGTTGCCCAGAATGGCGATGATCAGGGCCACGGCAATCACCGCCACACCCGGCCAGCGATCATGCACAACCGGGTTGGGTGGTGGCATATCCCGCAATTCACGCAGGAACAGATACAGAGAGATGATCGGGATCAGCGGGCCATGGCTGTATTCGGGGGTGCTCCAGGCGGCGCCCAGAGACACGATCCCGATCCAGAAGACGGGTACCGATCCAAGCAGCAGCAGGACAAACCAGAACAGCCCGACGGTGTTCATGACCGGCAAGCCTCTTCTGGCCGCTTCAAGGATATTACTGCGGCTGTTTTTCGAATCGAGGTGATGCATCACGGTCCATCATGCACAATAAGGTGTGGCCTGAAATTATGACGGCTCAAGTTCCCGCTATTTTGATCTGTTTTCGGGACATTGACCGCGGGATGCCCTGATTGTCGAT
>NZ_JBXWSM010000148.1:0-1950 GCF_059613405.1 Ruegeria sp. BHSA118 | reverse complement strand
GATATCCGATGCCTGCGGCAACCAGCAGGCCAAGCACAACGGCGATCGTGATCTTGATTGCCGACCAAGGGCGCTCTCCCTGAACCCGGCCGGTCCGGCCGTTCACCACGAAACGATAGGTCTGACCGCGATACTTATACGCCGCCAACCAGACCGGCAGCAGGATATGTTTGAACGTGACATCGCGCACATCGGTGTCCACTGCATGGATGCGTTGCCTGTCGCCCCCAATATCAAATCGCACGTCCCGCTCGATCACGCGGGCCATATGTGCGCGGGCCTCTGCATATCCATCCTTCAGCTCGACCGTATAGGCCTCGGCCCGAAAACCGGCGAGGTATTCTGGCAGGTAGGGTTCCAGAGCCGGGAGATCCCAAGGCTCCAGAGCATCCGTGTAAGCCTTGGGCAGTGACCTTGAGGCCAATACCAGCACGTCGTCAAAAAACCGCGCCACCCGGCCGGACTTGGGTGTCCAGCGGACCTTGGGCACCTGTTGTTGCACCCGTTTGCCATCCCGCATGACGGTGCGGGTTTCATAGTAGACTATGCCGCGCTCTCCGCGATAGGTCGATTTCGTATCGGCGTCGAAGGTCCAGTACGGTACATAGATGCCCTGCATCCTGCGGCCCTTGCGGGCATAATCCTTGAGCCCGTTCGGCGCGAACCACAGCCGCCCCAGCCAGTCGCTCATGGCTTTGTGGGCGGCGCGTTCGTCCAGCGCAAAGGGCAGAACGCCCTTCGGTTTGATATGCCGGTTCACCCCGGTGTCCGTCACGACCGGGGTGGCGCAGAACGGGCATTGTGCGGCGTGGGTGTTGGGATCGAATTCAACCTGCGCCGCACAGTTCGGGCAGGACAGAACCCGCGTCTCTTCGATTTCGCTGTCGGGCAGGCGGTCGGCGATGGCGGCGTCGAAATCCAGCTCGCGCAGGCTGGCGCCACCCCAGGGGCCTGCACCGATCGGTTCGGAATGGCCACAGTGATCGCAGATCAGCGTGCCGGATTTCGGATCGAACCGATAATCCGCGCCGCACTGGTCACATGGGAAACGATGTTCCGCGAAATCAGGCGAAGGGGTGGGGACATCAGTCATGATACGTTCAGTTCTTGAGAGGGAAATGGAGATAGTTCGCGCGGTCTTCCTCGGGCAGGACATGCGGCAGCATCGCAGCCTCGCAGGCCCCGATCGTTCTGAAATTGTCACGCCCCTCGGTCAGCGTCAGGCCGTGATTGGCCGCCGAGGGCTCGCGCGGGTTCGTGTCATAGTAGATGTCCTCGTCCTCCCAGAAACAGATCGGGCAGATCAGGTACTTTCCACGTTCCGAAAGGGTGACATAGTCGCAGCAGGGGCAGACGAAATGCGGTTCGGGACGCGCTTTGCGTCTGCCCTTTTTCGAACGCTTTTCCAGGCCGGTCATGCGGTGCCCTCAGGCGCCGGGCGGGGGCGGGGGCAGAATGGTGAACAGTTGCGCCAGTTCCTGCACCTCACCGGCCTTCTTCCAGCCGTCCTGACCGGGCGTCCAGACGTAGGTGTCGCGCGTGATCTCGCCCTCACTGGCCATGCGGCCCATCTTGGCCTTCGAGAACGGGCCGCTGGTCTGCCCGTCCACCGCGATGTGCCACACATGCTCGACCGGCGGCGGAGGGGGCGGGGCCACATGCGCAGACGGTTGCGGGGCAGCGGGCGCGGGCGACCCCCACGGGCCTGACGGCCGGCCCGCTGCCATGTTTGACATCTGGTTCGCCATCGCCATGCCCATTCCCATACCAAGGCCGGCTCCCATGCCGCCGCCTCCACTCGGGGAACTGGCTGCCGCCGTCATCGCCTCGGCCGCGGAATACTGGGTGAACTTGCCCAGATCTCCCGCCAGACCCATCGAGGTGCGCTTGTCCAGCGCCGCCTCGACTGCCGGCGGCAATGAGATGTTCTCGATGTAAAATTCCGGCATC
>NZ_JBXWSM010000147.1:0-2075 GCF_059613405.1 Ruegeria sp. BHSA118 | reverse complement strand
GTGATCGAGACCGCCTCGTTCCTGATTATCACACCGCTGCGCACCGTGGCGCAGCCTGCCTTTGGTGCGGCGGCGCGCGATGGTGGTCAGGCGACGGATTTGCTGATCGACGTCATGCGCCTGACCGGGTTTCTGGCCTTTCCGGCCTTTGCCGGGCTGGCGGTTCTGTCGGAACCGGCGCTGGTGCTGCTGTTCGGTCAGAAATGGGCTCCGGCGGCTCCGGTCCTGAGCCTGATGTCGGTGTTTGGCATGTATCTGTGTGCCGAAAAGGTGCAGCAGACCTTTTGTCTGGCGGCAGGTCAGGCCGGGCGTCTAGCGGTTCTGTCCTGGGTCGAGGTGGCGCTGGCGGCGGGGGTGATTGTGGTGCTGGCCCCGTATGGGTTGCCGGTCGTCACAGCCGGTTTTGTGGCTGTCTTTCTGCTGGTCTGGCCGCTCAAATTTGCCAATCTGGGGCATATTGCGGGGTTGTCCGGCCCGGGTTTGATGCGGCAGCATCTTGCGCCGCTTCTGCTGTCAGGGGGGATGGTGGCGGCAGTGCAGGGGATTGTGTGGCAACTGGACGGCCTGTCCCCGGCTTTGCTTTTGCTTGCCGGCACGGCGACGGGTGTTCTGGCCTATGGTTTGCTGGCTTTTCTGTTCCAGCGGGACAGGCTGCGCCTGCTGGTTTCGATGCTTGGGCCGCAAGACGGGCACCTGTCTGCGGCTGACACTCAAGGAATTGAGAGATAGATGAAATCGTTACGCATTTTGATGTTCACCACATTTTATCCCCCCTATTCCTTTGGCGGTGACGCCATCGGCATTCAGCGCATGGCGCGGGCGCTTGTGGCGCGCGGGCACGACGTGACGGTGGTGCATGACGAAGACAGCTATCTGATCCTGGGCGGCAAACCGCAGCCCGAGGGCACCCCTGACGGGGTGCGGCGGATCGGGCTGCGCAGCCGCAGCGGCATGATGTCGAACCTGCTGACCCAGCAGCTTGGCCGCCCGGTTGTCCATGCCGCCCGCATCCGCGAGATACTGGCCGAGCAGAAGCCGGATATCATCTGGCACAACAACACATCCCTGATCGGCGGGCCCGGCCTGTTGCCGATGGGCGAGGGGTTGAAAATCTATGAGGCGCATGAACACTGGCTGGTCTGCCCCACCCATGTTCTGTGGCGGCATGGGCGCGAGCTGTGTGATGAGCGCCAGTGCTTGCGCTGCGTGTTGCAGCACAAGCGTCCGCCGCAGCTGTGGCGCTATACCGGTGCGCTGGACCGGGCGCTGGATCACATGGATCTGATCATCGCCAAAAGCGAATTCAGCCGCGCCAAACATCGTGAATTCGGCCTGCGGCAGGACATGCAGGTGCTGCCCTATTTCCTGCCCGACCTGGATCAGAGCGCCTTGCCGGAACCGGCGGCGCATGACCGCCCCTATTTCCTGTTTGTCGGACGGTTGGAAAAGATCAAGGGGTTGCAGGATGTGTTCCCCGCCTTTGACCGCTATCCCGACGCGGATCTGCTGATCCTGGGTGATGGCGATTATGCGGATGAGCTGAAGGCACAGGCCGCAGGCAATGACCGGATCAAGTTCCTTGGCCGCAAGACGCCTGACGAGTTGAATGCTTACTATCGTGGCGCACTGGGGCTGATCGTGCCCTCGGTCTGTTATGAAACCTTCGGCATCATCCTGATCGAAAGCTTCCGGCTGGGTACGCCGGTGATCGCCCGGCGTCTGGGCCCGTTCCCCGAAATCGTGGAGCGGGCAGGGGGCGGGGAACTGTTCGAAACCGAAGATGACCTGATCGCAGCCATGCGCCGTTTTCAGGACGGAGGTGCCGCGCGGGATCAGATGGCCGCAGCGGCGCGGCAGGGGTTTGAGGCGCTCTGGCGCGAAGATCAGGTATTGGGCCGGTTCGGCGCGGCTTTTGCGCAGGCCGCGCATCGTGCAGGGCGGGCCGATCTGGCCCATGCCTTGGAAGCTGGTGCTTTCGAGAACGGCGCGGCGGACTGACCGGGGGTTATCCCTGCCCGGCCAGTTGCCGATACAGCTTTTCAAACCCGCTATGCACATGGGCTGGCGAGAACCTG
>NZ_JBXWSM010000146.1:0-1909 GCF_059613405.1 Ruegeria sp. BHSA118 | reverse complement strand
CGACGCACGGCGTTGATCGAAAAATCCGCGATCAGTTCCGAAGATCCGAACCGCTCGTTGTTCAGGCGGCAGCGCCAGAACGAGCCCAGAAACTCCATTTCATCGAGCGTGACCTCGATGCAGTTCCGATTGCCGCCCGTGTCAAGATAACCAGCTTCATGAGGGATGATGTCTTCGGGACGAATGGCCGCAATGACAGGGGTTCCATCATTGAACGTGTGGCTGAGGCAGGCAAAGGTCTTTTCCCCGACGCTCAACCGCCCGCCTTTCGTAACCTGAGACTGGATCTGGTTCATTTCACCGATAAAGTCGGCCACGAACAGGTTGGCCGGTTCGCGGTAGATCTCCGTGGGCGATCCAACTTGTTCGATCACCCCGTGGTTCATCACCACGATGCGGTCGGCCATGGCCAGCGCTTCTTCCTGATCGTGCGTCACCATCACGGTGGTCACACCCAGCTTGCGCTGCAATTCCTTGATCTCATGCCGCAGGTGAACGCGCACCTTGGCGTCCAGCGCCGACAGGGGTTCGTCCAGCAGCAGCAGACCGGGATTGGTTGCAATGGCGCGGGCCAGCGCAATCCTCTGCTGCTGGCCACCGGACAATTGCGCCGGGTATTTCCTGCCCTGATCCGGCAGACCAACAAGGTTCAGCAGCTCGCTCACCCGAACCGCGATATCCGACTTGCTGCGGCCCGTGTTTTCAAGGCCAAATGCGATGTTCTTTTCGATCGTCAGGTTCGGGAACAGCGCATAGGACTGGAACACAATCCCGAAATCGCGCTCGGACGGAGGCAGGTTGGAGACGTCCTTGCCATCCTGCATAATCGTACCCTTGGTCTGCAGATCCAGCCCTGCAATCGCCCGCAACAAGGTGGTCTTGCCGCAGCCGGACGGGCCGAGGAAACAAATGAATTCACCTTCTTTGATTTCGAGAGAGATGTCCTTGAGTGCCAGAAAGCTGCCGAACGCTTTCCACAAATTCTGGATGCTGAGATACAGTTCACCGGGTGGTGTTTTCTGAAGCACGGGAGAGGTCCTCACATCTGCACCTCGGGCACGACCGATCCTGGCCGGTGCGCGCCGGGTGAGTTGGTTGTGTTGGTGGGAACAAGAGAGTGGCGGGCAGGAGAGGCACAAAAGCCCCTCCTGCCAATGGAATTACTTCGCTTCAGACTTTCCGTCATAGCGAGACTGCCATTCCTTCAGGATTGCCGCGCGATTGTTGGCGGCATATTCGAAATCATTGTTGATCATCGCATCCAGAAGACCCTCTGGGAAGTGTTCAACCGGTTTTGCAACGCCGGGATACGCCACGACCGCATAGCCGGTATTGTACATCTCGTTGGCCTCTTTGGTGACGGTGAAGTCCACCAGCTTCTGCGCGGCTTCCAGATTTGCAGTGCCGGCCACAATCGCGGTTGCTTCCATGTCCCAGCCGACGCCTTCCGAAGGCACAATGATTTCCAGCGGTGCGCCATCAGCTTTGGATTTCGCCCCACGGAACGCAAAAGAAATACCAATCGGGATCTCGCCCGCCGCCGCCAGTTTGCAAGGCTTCGAGCCGGAATGGGTGTAGCGCGCAATATTCTCGTGCAGCGCATCCATGTATTCCCAGCCACCTTCTTCGCCAAACATTTGAAGCCAGCTGGACACATCAAGGAACCCCGTGCCAGAGGAATTCGGGTTCGGCATGATAACCTGATCCTTGTACATCGGATCAGTCAGGTCCTTCCACGAGGTCGGCGGCTTCAGCCCGGCCTTTTCCGCCTCAACCGTGTTGTAGCAAATCGAGGCAACCCAGGCGTCCATGCCAACCCAGGCAGGCGGGTTGTCACCATCGACGAATTTCGCATCCAGCTTGTCTACGCCAGCCGGGGCATAAGGCTCCAGCATCCCTTCGGATTTCA
>NZ_JBXWSM010000145.1:0-2375 GCF_059613405.1 Ruegeria sp. BHSA118 | reverse complement strand
ATCACCATTGACGACGCGATGGTCGTTCTGGATGAAGAGCACGAAGAGGACATTCTGCGTCTTGCCGGTGTTGGCGACGAAAGCTCGCTGTCCGACAGTGTGGCGGCAACCAGCCGGCGAAGGTTGCCCTGGTTGGCGGTGAACCTGTGCACGGCGATCTGTGCCTCTTTGGTGATTTCGCAATTCGAGGCGGCAATTGATCAACTGGTCGCGCTGGCCATCCTGATGCCTATCGTTGCGTCAATGGGCGGCAATGCAGGAACACAATCGCTCACCGTGGCGGTGCGTGCGCTGGCGACGCGCGACCTGACAAATTCGAACGTGATGCGTGTTATCAGGCGGGAACTGCTGGTGGGGGTGCTGAATGGGCTCTGCTTTGCCATCGTGTTGGGGACCGTGGGGATGCTGTGGTTCGATTCCCCGCTGCTGGGTGTCGTGATCGGGTCGGCCTTGGTCGTGAATATGATCATCGCCGGGTTCGCAGGTACGGTAGTACCTGTCGTGCTGGATCGCTTGGGCATCGACCCTGCGCTGGCGTCGGGAACCTTTGTGACAACCACGACGGATGTCATGGGTTTCTTCATATTTCTTGGGCTTGCCAGCGTGGTGCTACTGTGACCGATCTGACCGATATCAAAGCCGCAGCGCGCAAAGCGGCCTTTGCCCGCCGCAAGACCGCGTTTGATGCACGCTTGCCGGGCGCGGCCGGGCGCTTGTCCGAGGTTCTGGCAGGCTATCGCGGCGTGCCCCTGTCAGGTTACATGCCGATCCGGACCGAGATCGACCCGGTGCCTGCGATGGCCGAAGCATCGGCTTATGGCCCGGTGGGGGTACCTGTCATTCAGGCAGCCGGTCAGCCGCTGAGATTCTCTCGCTGGACGCCGGACGGAGTGCTCAAGGACGGCCCGTTTGGTGCAAAAGTGCCCCAGGAGGATGACTATTTCGATCCCGAAATTCTGATCGTTCCACTGGTCGCCTTCGACGCAAATGGTGGCCGCCTAGGGTATGGCGGCGGGTTTTATGACCGAACGCTGGAAGGTCTGCGCGCCAAACGCTCGACGCTTGCCATCGGCTTTGCTTTTGATGCGCAGGAGGCCGAAGGCCTGCCGTTGGAGCCGACCGACCAACCGTTGGATATGGTTGTCACGGAAAGCCGCGTGCTGACCTTCTAGCTGCTATTGCTCGAAATGACTGCGCAAGTAATCCCAGGCATCCACCTCGGTGCCGTCCTTCAGGATGCAGACGCCATAGACACTGCCGTCTTCGTTTTTACGAAGCTGGTAGGTCCCGTCGTTTTCAATGCAAAAGGTCGCAGCGGGGTTGGGCATGGATGTCTTGGTGCCTTCGGCAGCGGCAGCAGTTGCCGCCAAAAGGCAGCCGGTCAGAACAATTGACGACTTCACGAAGAATTCCTTCTGTATTCAAAAGACGTATCGAAACATTGCCACGGCAGAATTTGATTTCAACCCCCAAGTCTGCCGGTAATTTCACGCTTCCGCCTTGTTATTGCCCTGTACAGCCCCTACGACCCGGATCATGAGGATTCTGTTTCTTGGTGATGTCATGGGGCGCGCGGGACGCGCTGCCGTTCAGCAGCATTTGCCGCGCCTGCGCGACGAATGGCGGTTGGATTTTGTCGTGGTCAATGGCGAAAACGCGTCGAACGGCATGGGGCTGAGCGGAGATCACGCCAGGCTGTTGTTAGATGCCGGAGCGGATTGCCTGACGCTGGGGGATCATGCGTTCGATCAGAAAGACATGCTGCAATTCATCGAGAAAGAACAGCGCATCGTACGACCCGTGAACTTCGCCAAAGGCGCGCCGGGGCTGGGTCATCGGCTGTTTACGGCGCCGGGGGGGCGCAAGGTTCTGGTGGTCCAGGTGCTTGGTCAGGTCTTTATGAAACGCCCGTTCGACGATCCGTTCTCGGCGATCGAACCGATCCTGAAATCTCATCCCAGAGGCGGGCAGGCGCAGGCGATCATCGTGGACATGCATTGCGAGGCCACGTCCGAGAAGATGGCGATGGGGCACTACTGCGACAAACGTGTAAGCCTTGTGGTGGGAACGCACACCCATGTACCGACGGCGGATTCCCAGATTCTGCCGGGTGGCACCGCGTATTTGACGGATGCGGGCATGTGCGGAGACTACGATTCGGTCATCGGCATGGACAAGCAGGAGCCCATGCGACGGTTCATCACCGGTATGCCCAAGGCGCGCTTTACCCCTGCAAATGGCGAGGCCACACTGAGCGGCGTGTTCGTCGAAACCGATGATCGTGACGGACAAGCCAAATCCGTGCGGATGGTGCGCGTCGGAGGGCGCCTGGAACAAGCCGGGCCCGAATAGTCATCGTCAGGCTTGCTCTGTCG
>NZ_JBXWSM010000144.1:0-2393 GCF_059613405.1 Ruegeria sp. BHSA118 | reverse complement strand
TTCCGGCCGGGCACGGTGCGGCAGCTGATCGAGCCGATCTTTCACAGCTATCTGGGCGATCAGACGGGTCAGGCGATCGAGATTGTCTATAACCCCGAATTCCTGCGCGAGGCGTCGGCGGTGGATGATTTCTTCAACCCGCCCAAGATCGTTGTCGGCACGGCAGACGGAAACCGCTCGGCGGTGATGGACGAGATGCACGAAGGTCTGGATGCACCGGTGTTCTACACCGCGTTCGAAGAGGCCGAGATTACCAAATTCGTCGACAACACCTGGCACGCCACCAAGGTGGCTTTTGCCAATGAGGTGGGCCGGATCTGCCACAGCATGGGCGTGTCGGCAAAAACCATGCACGAGATTTTCGTCTCGGATACCAAGCTGAACATCTCGGCCTATTACACCCGCCCTGGGGGCGCGTTTGGGGGCTCGTGCCTGCCCAAGGATGTGCGCGCGCTGCAACATATCGCGGGCGAGGTGGGGGCGCATACGCATCTGATCGACAGCCTGTTGCAGACCAACCAGGCGCATAAAACCTATCAGGCGCAGGATATCATGGCGCGGCTGCCTGATGGGGGCCGGGTGCTGATGGCCGGGCTGGCCTTCAAGGCCGGAACCGATGATCTGCGCGAAAGCCCCAATGTCGATATCGCCCGGCGCCTGTTGCAGGCGGGCTATCAGTTGTCGATCTATGATCCGGCCATCAAACCGGCCGATCTGCGGGGGCAGAACCTGGGCTATGCCTTTACCCACCTGCCCAACGTGGGCAGCCTGCTGGTGGACCGCGCCACGGCCGAGGCCGGGCCCTGGGATCTGGTGGTCGGCTCGAACCGGATCGTGAATGATCTGAACCTGGGTGATGCAGAGGTGATAAGAACCTATGAATATGACTAGCCCTGTGCCCGCCGTTCAGCCGATTTCGTTCGACGAGCTGCGCCAGAGCCAGCCCCTGAAGGGCCTCAAGGTTCTGATCGTGGTTGAAAACCTGCCCGTCCCCTTTGACCGCCGCGTCTGGATGGAGGCGCGCACGCTGGCCGCGGCCGGCGCGCTGGTCTCGGTCATCTGCCCCACCGGCAAGGGCCATGAGGAACGCGTGTGGGAAGATGAAGGCATCAAGGTCTATCGCCACCCGCTGCCGCTGGATGCCAGTGGCGCGCTGGGGTATCTGCTGGAATATGGCGCGGCGCTGTTCTGGGAAAGCTGGCTGTCGCTGAAGATCAAGTTCACCCGCGGCTTTCACGTCATCCATGGCTGCAACCCGCCTGACCTGATCTTTCTGGTGGCGCTGCCCTTCAAGCTGTTCGGCGTGCGCTATCTGTTCGATCACCACGACATCAACCCCGAGCTTTACGAGGCCAAGTTCGACAAGCGCGGCTTCTTCTGGAAGCTGATGAAGACGTTCGAGCGGCTGACTTTCGCCTCGGCCCGGGTGTCGATTGCCACCAATGAAAGCTATCGCAAGATCGCCATCGAGCGCGGCGGCATGGCGCCCGAGGATGTGTTTATCGTCCGGTCCGGTCCTGACCTCAGCCGATTGCAGCATCTGCCCCCGAACCCGGCCTGGCGCAACGGGAGGAAATACATGGTGGGTTATGTCGGCGTCATGGGCGATCAGGAAGGGATCGACCTGCTGCTGGAATCCGTGGCGCATCTGGTCAAGGTTCAGGGCCGCGACGATATCCAGTTCTGTCTTGTGGGCGGTGGTCCCAGCTTGGACAAGCTGCAAGAACAGTCTGCCGAAATGGGTCTGTCGGACTATGTCACCTTCACCGGCCGCGCGCCGGATCATGATCTGTTCGAGATCCTGTCGACCGCCGATGTCTGCGTGAACCCGGACCGGGTGAACGAGATGAATGACAAATCCACCATGAACAAGATCCTCGAATACATGGCCTTCGAGAAACCCATCGTTCAGTTCGACGTAACCGAAGGGCGGTTCTCGGCACAGGAGGCCTCGCTTTACGCCAAGGCCAACGATCCGGTGGATATGGCCGACAAGATCACCGAATTGCTGGCCGATGACGAACGTCGCGCCGCCATGGGCCGCTATGGCCGTGCCCGGGTCGAGGCCGAGATGGCCTGGCCCCACCAGGTGCCCGCGCTGATCGCGGCGTATCAGCGGATCTGGAAGGGGTAAGGTCGGCTATTCCGCAGCCTGTTTGGTTTTCAGGGGCTTTGGAGTCTTCCGGTGCCGCAATTGCATGGCTGGGGCCTCAACATAATGCCATGACAGCATCGCGCAGATCATTGTTAGTGGAAATGATATGACCATGTTGACGATAGGGGTGGTGACCCCGGCCTGCGCCACCAACTGCTGAATGGGAAAGGCATAAATGTAGACACCGTAGGAATAGTCGCCCAGCTTGTTGTAGTGCAGCAGCAGAGGCGTTTTCGCG
>NZ_JBXWSM010000143.1:0-2478 GCF_059613405.1 Ruegeria sp. BHSA118 | reverse complement strand
GCAGTGATGGATGACGACAGTGTGCATCCTGTTCCATGGGTGTTTTTCGTATCCTGACGCGGGGCCTGAAACTCGGCCACGACACCCGACGGATCGATCAGCAAATCGTGACAGATATCCCCTGACCCGTGTCCGCCTTTCATCACGACTGCACCCGCACCCAAGGCGCACAATGCCCGGCCCTGTTCAGCCATCTGCTCACGCGTTTCTGCCGCTGGCACGTTCAGCAGGCACGCCGCCTCAGGCAGATTCGGCGTAAGAACCGTCGCCGTTGGCAATAACACATCGCGCAGCGTCCGGACCGCCTCTTGCGCCAACAAAGCATCGCCGGATTTGGCGATCATGACCGGATCAAGAACCACGGGACCGTCGAACGCCGCCAAGCCCCTGGCGACCGTATGAATGATCTCAGGTGTGCCAAGCATGCCGATTTTGACAGCCCTGACGTCAAGATCGCCCAGAACCGCGTCGATTTGGGCAGAAATCACATCCAGCGGAATCCCATGCACCGCGGTGACAGCTTGCGTGTTCTGCGCAGTAACCGCGGTGATGACACTTGCGCCAAAAACACCCAGCGCCGACATTGCCTTCAGGTCAGCCTGAATGCCGGCGCCGCCGCCACTGTCGGATCCTGCTATGGTCAGGGCAATTGCCGCCATGTCGTTGCTCCATCTTCTATGGGCAACGAAGTAGGGAAAACGTCTGTGTTCAAGAGACCGTTCCCTACGCCGGAATTGCCCGGATCAGGTTCGATGGGTTAACGCGGTTGCGTCTCTCAGCCTTGTCAAAGGGCACCCCAACGGTTGAGGCGGACAATCTCAGGGTCGAGGGCCGGAATCAAGACTCAATTTTCCAGATGTATTGCCACATTCAGCTTTCTGCTAAGGCCAAAACTGCATGCTTATGACAGTGACATGCGAGGCTCTGCCTCGCGCTCCGGGATATTTTTCGCCAGATGAAGAACGGATCCCTTGCTTCATCTGGCTGAAAATATCCCGGGGGAGTCGCCCGAAGGGCGGCGGGGGCAGAGCCCCCGTTCCTGGTCGTTCAGCCTTTCATACCGTCCCAGAAAGACTTGACGGATGAGAAAAAGCTTTTCGATTCCGGATGGTTGTCTTCACCCAGATCATCAAACTCGCGCAGCAGTTCTTTCTGGCGGCTGGTCAGGTTGACCGGGGTTTCCACGGCCAGTTCAATGAACATGTCACCCACACCACCGCCGCGCAACGCAGGCATGCCTTTGCCACGCAGGCGCATTTGCCGACCCGACTGGCTTCCGGCCGGAATCTGAACGCGGCCGCGACCGCCATCAATGGTCGGAACCTCGATCGATCCGCCCAGCGCCGCCTTGGCCATGCTGACCGGCACGCGGCAGTAGAGGTTCACGCTGTCGCGTTCGAACAGTTTGTGCTCGGCCACTTCGACGAAAATATACAGATCACCCGGAGGGCCGCCGCGCATTCCCGCCTCACCTTCGCCTGCCAGACGAATTCGCGTTCCGGTTTCGACACCGGCAGGAATGTTCACCGACAAAGCGCGGTCTTTTTCGACCCTGCCAGCCCCCTGACAGGATTTACAGGGATTCTTGATGATCTGACCCAGTCCCGAACAAGTCGGGCAAGTCCGTTCCACCGTAAAGAATCCCTGTTGTGCCCGCACTTTTCCCATGCCCGAACAGGTGGGGCAGGATGTGGGTTCAACGCCACCTTCAGCCCCGGTACCGTCGCAGGACGAACACGCCACAGCCGTTGGCACGTTGATGGTTTTTTGCAGGCCCGAGAAGGCCTCTTCCAGCGTCACACGCAGGTTGTAGCGCAGGTCCGAGCCGCGCGCGGCGCGACGCCCGCCGCCGCCCCTTTGACCACCCATGAAATCACCGAACAGGTCGTCAAATACATCCGAAAATGCACTGGAGAAGTCGCCTTGCCCGCCAAAGCCGCCACCGGGGCGGCCACCGCCGCCCATGCCGTTTTCGAATGCGGCATGGCCAAAGCGATCATAAGCTGCCTTCTTTTCGGCATCGCGCAGCACGTCGTAAGCCTCGTTGGCTTCCTTGAACTGCGCCTCGGCATCCGGGTTGTCCTTGTTGCGGTCAGGGTGCAGCTCTTTGGCTTTCGTGCGAAAACCCTTCTTGATCTCATCCGCCGAAGCGCCCTTGGACACGCCGAGCACTTCGTAATAGTCGCGCTTTGACATTTGTTATTCCTTCGTGCCGCCGGACGCGGTGCTTTCATTGAGCCTGTACACGCCGTTGGTGTTGTTTGCAAAACTGGCCACGTAACCTGCCTTATTCAAGACCTCGTCCAGCCCGTCGTCCGAATGCTTGATTTCTATCAGCAGCACTTCGGGCCAAATCTCTCTCGGTGCGTCTTCGAAAAAAGCGCGCAATACGAGGGTTTCCTGGCCTTCGAAATCCATTTTGATGGCATCAACCTTGGTCAGCCCGGCATCGCGTATCGCGTCCAACAACGGAATCGC
>NZ_JBXWSM010000142.1:0-2386 GCF_059613405.1 Ruegeria sp. BHSA118 | reverse complement strand
ATGGCCCAGAAAGGTTCTGCCAATTCATCGGGAACACCGGCATCCGCAACGGCACTGGCCACATCGGACAACGGCAGCGATTGCAAATGCCTGGCGGTCAGCGGGAACAGGTCCTGAACATCGAACTTGGTCGGCGCGGCGCCAAACCGGTTCACATCGAACCCTTCGATCAGCTCGGCCATTTCCGAGCGCAGCTCAACCGGATCAGACGAACCCAGACGCGCCATCAGGCTCAGCAGTGCCATCGGCTGCACGCCCTGTTCACGCAGATCGCGCAGGGCCAGCGTACCCAGGCGTTTCGACAGTGCTTCGCCCTGCGGGCCGGTCAGCAGCGAGTGATGCGCAAAGCGCGGGCAATCCCCGCCCAGTGCCTTGATGATCTGAATCTGGGTCGCAGTGTTGGTCACGTGGTCCGAGCCGCGCACGACATCAGTCACGCCCATTTCAGTGTCGTCCACCACCGACGCAATCGTGTATAGAACCTGCCCATCGCCACGGATCAGCACCGGATCGGAAACCGAGGCCGCATCGATCGAGATGTCGCCAAGAATGCCGTCATTCCATTCGATCCGTTCGTGATCCAGCTTGAAGCGCCAGACGCCGTTGCCACGTTCGGCACGCAGCTTCTCTTTCTCGGCCTCCGAAAGGTTCAGCGCAGCGCGGTCATAGACCGGCGGCTTGCCCATGTTCAGTTGCTTCTTGCGTTTCAGATCCAGCTCGGTCGGCGTTTCGAACGCTTCGTAAAAACGACCCATCGCGCGCAGCTTGTCGGCCGCTTCGGCGTAGCGGTCCAGACGCTCGGATTGACGCTCGACCCGGTCCCAATGCAAACCCAGCCATTCCAGGTCCTGCTTGATGGCATCGACATATTCTTCTTTCGACCGCTCGGGGTCGGTATCATCGATGCGCAGGATGAACGTACCGCCTGCCTTGCGGGCAATCAGATAGTTCATCAGGGCGGTGCGCAGGTTGCCCACATGGATGTAACCGGTGGGCGACGGGGCGAAACGGGTGGTTGTCATGGGTGTCTCCTGTTGGCGCGGCTCTTGTCACATGGGGGCGTTTTTGTCCAGCCGCCGCTTGATCCATCAGGCGATTCAGAAAGGTTTCACCGGCCACACCCTGTCGAGGTCGTCCAGCCCGGCGCGAATGAGTTCGCGCAAAACTCCGGTGTCGATATCCGCCAGTTTGTTGACGTAAAGACAGGACTTGCCCAGCTTGTGCTTTCCCAATCTGGCCATGAGATCCGCAAAATCTGCGTAGCCCGGCATGATGTAAATCACCAAAGCTGATTTGCGCGGCGAAAACCCGGTTGCCAGAAAGTCCCCTTCACGACCCGATTTGTAGCGATAGTGGTAGCGGCCATATCCGACGATCGACGGGCCCCACATGACCGGTTGAAACCCGGTGGTGGCGCGAAACAGCTTGTCAAGCTGGCGCGCGTCTTCAGCACGGCGCGCCGGTTGAACCGTTCTCAGGAAATTCTCGACGCTTTGATCTGTCGGAACTGTCTTATTGTCTGATCGCGCCATGAACAAAAATTAACACGTAATATTCATCCCTGCACCCCATCTGAATCGCGTATAAACTGGCAAGAGACTTTCGACGCCCTAACTGCAACAATTATGTCCTGACAGGGAGAACGAAGATGACAATGAAACTTACACGCCGCGCTGCTTTGGGAAGTGCCGCTGCCTTGCCGTTTGCAGCGGCGGCCGCACCGGTTCTGGCCGCAAGCCCCGAAACCAAAGCAAACTCGACCATCGCCAGGTCATTTCATATTGGCGACTTCACGGTCACGACCCTGCTGGATGGCAGCTTTCCACGCGACGGAGCCAAAGAGATTTTTGGGGGCGGAGCGTCGGATGAAGAATTCGCCAAGGTTTCGGCTGAAAACTTCATTCCCGCAGACGTCGCACAGTTTTTCTTTACCCCCTCACTGGTCAACACGGGATCAGAGCTG
Source organism: Ruegeria sp. BHSA118 (assembly GCF_059613405.1). Taxonomy (NCBI): domain Bacteria; kingdom Pseudomonadati; phylum Pseudomonadota; class Alphaproteobacteria; order Rhodobacterales; family Roseobacteraceae; genus Ruegeria; species Ruegeria sp. BHSA118. Next base: position 423 of record NZ_JBXWSM010000142.1, on the reverse strand, counting down.
GTTCTGTTTGATACCGGTCTGGGGCAAGGTGGCATACAGGCCGCGCTGGCAGATGCGGGCGTGACTCCGGATCAGATCGATGTGGTCGTGATAACGCATATGCACCCTGACCATATTGGTGGCATGACGACCGAAGGCGCGCCCACCTTCGCCAATGCGCGTTACGTGACGGCTTCTCCGGAATATGATTTCTGGGCTGCGCAGGACGCAGGCAATCGCGTGGGCGATCTGGTCGCTGAAAAAGTCACACCGCTGGCCGAGAAAATGACCTTTGTCGAAGACGGGGGCGAGGTCGCCCCGGGCATTACCGCAGTGGCCGCTTATGGCCACACACCGGGCCACACGGTTTATCATCTGGAAAACAACGGGCAACGTCTGGTGCTGACGGCAGATCTGGCCAACCACTATGTCTGGTCTTTCGCC
>NZ_JBXWSM010000141.1:0-2393 GCF_059613405.1 Ruegeria sp. BHSA118 | reverse complement strand
GATCAGGATGATATCGGCCTCGGCCAGTGCCGCGGCGTCCTGCGTTGCGCGGAACCTGCCGCTGTCTACCGCTTGTGCGATCCGGTCTGACGCCAGATACGATATGACCTGATCGCCCTGATTGATCCGTGCTACCCGGTCAGGGTTGAGATCAACGCCGGTGGTATCGAACCCCTCATCATAGGCAGTCAGCGCCAGTGGCAGCCCGACATAGCCCAGCCCAACCACAGCAACCCGCGCATCGCGCGCCGCGATAAGCTGCTTGAGGGAAAGATGGTGCGAGGTTTCGTAGTTCATAATCTATCCTGATCGTACAAAGTCACACTGAATTAAAATTAGCTTAGCAGATTGGAAACCTTCTCTCTTCATCGGATAGGACAGATCGGGAACGAAGCCAACTAATTTGTCGTTCCCGGCAAAGACCCGGAATGGGTGTTTCCAAAAACAAGGCAGTCTTGAATCAGCGCGCCGATTGTTTTCGCATATGCTCGATCCATCCGTCGAAGGAAACACGGGGTGCATAGCCGATCTGATCCTGTGCATGTCGGGTTGAAACCTCTGGCTGACCGGCAAAAAGCCTGCGCCCCGCCATGTCAGGCATCACGGGCCGGGGTTTTGCCAGCCGGGCCTGAACGGACCGTGCCCAGTCCGCGGCGGCCTCGACCCGGCGGCGCCCGACAAGGCGGCGCAGATGCGCGCTGAGCTGCCCCACCAGAGAGGGGCCTGAGGGCGCATTGCCATTGGGCGGCGGGGGCGGGGCCGGGTTCGCAGCCGGATCAATCCGAACCTCTCCGCATCCGGCAAGCCGGGCATAGCCTTCGAAAAACGTCTTCCACCCCAGCGTGTCCGGGCCGCTGATCAGGTATCGCTCGACCCCGGTCCGGGGCGATGAGGCCGCGCGCAGGGCGGCCTGTACCACGTCATCGACATGCACGGCCGGGCATTGTCCGGGCGGGTCGGGCAGGATGATGCCGCCCCTGCGCATCATCGCCAATGGCCCATTGGTCCAAAGCGCACTGCCAGGTCCGTAGACGATGGTTGGCTGCAAGATGGCGGCGTCGCATTTCCCCTGTAACAGTCTCTGTTCCATCGCAATTTTGGCCCCGCGATAGCTTTGCACATCTTCCGGCGTGATCGGGTTGCGTTCGGTGATCGGCCCGTTGGGCCAGCTGTCATAGACCACGGCGGAACTCAGATGCACGATACGGTTGCAAGACCCGTCTTCGGCGGCTTTGGCAAGCGCGTCGAAGGCTGCAAGGTTGTCCGCGCCGGAGGCGCGGAAATCGTAAGCCAGATGAAACAGAGCCGCCGCACCGTCCAGCGCCTGCGTCAGGGTCGGGCCGGGGTGCAGCGGGCAAACCAGTGCCTTTGCTCCGGCCTGTTCCAACGTGGCAGCCCCGTGGCGCGTGCGCAGCAAGGCGGTCACGTCACATCCCAGTTTCAGCAGCGCATCGATCAGGCGCCGGCCGATAAAGCCGGTGGCGCCGGTCACGACCACGCGCTGGCCTGCAAGGCCGTCGCCGGGGCGGGGGTCCACGTGTGTTTCGGTCATGTCCGCAGGTTCAACATTCTTAATGCGTTGTGCAACAATTCAGCCCTTTTTCCAAAACTGTGCAGGCCCGGCCTGTCAGCGCACCATAGCGGTATCTACCATTTGGTGGCCACCGATCCCTATGCTAAGCCTGTGGCATTAGAGTGGATTCTGTTGGTACGAGGGTTATTCATGCAAATTTTGATCACGGGCGGGGCCGGTTTTATCGGGTCACATCTGGCCGAGCGTCTGATTGGCAATGGGCATGAGGTGACGGTGCTGGATGACCTGTCCACCGGATCGCTGCAAAACCTGTCTTCTGTTCAGGATCATTCCGCCTTTCACTTTGTCGAAGGCAGCGTTCTGGATTCCGGGCTGGTCGAAGAACTGGTCGGGGCTGCTGACGCGGTGTTTCACCTGGCTGCCGCTGTCGGGGTCAAGCTGATCATGGATCAGCCCAGCCAGTCGATTGCAACCAATGTGGACGGCACGCAGAACGTGTTGCGCGCGGCCCTGCGCCACAAGCCTCTGGTCTTCATCGCCTCCAGTTCCGAGGTCTACGGCAAGGCATCGAAATTCCCGTTCAACGAAGATGACGATCTGACGATCGGCGCCACCAGCATTCTGCGCTGGTCCTATGCCTGCGCCAAGACGTTGGATGAGTTCATGGCGCTGGCCTATGCGCGCGAGGTTGATCTGCCGGTGGTCGTGCTGCGGTTTTTCAACACGACCGGCCCGCGCCAGACCGGGCGTTATGGCATGGTTGTTCCGAACTTCATCGAAGCGGCCCTGGCCGGACAGCCGATTCAGGTTCATGGCACCGGCGAGCAATCGCGCTGTTTCAGCCATGTGGCCGATGTGA
>NZ_JBXWSM010000140.1:0-2343 GCF_059613405.1 Ruegeria sp. BHSA118 | reverse complement strand
GTCAAACCTATCCTTCTGACTCCGGCGCCCTAAACTGTTGCAGCGAATTCAGCCAAAGACGGAGAAGCCAAATGTCAAACGCACCCATCATTGCCCGGAAATCGCCATTTCCGGTCGAGGTCGTCGAGGGAAAAACCTATTTCTGGTGCGCCTGCGGAAAATCCAGCCGCCAGCCGTTTTGCGACGGATCGCACAAAGGCACCGGGTTAGAGCCTGTGAAATATACAGCGGAAAACAGTAAAAAGGTCTTCTTTTGTGGGTGCAAACACAGCTCTAAGTCACCTTTGTGCGACGGAACGCACAACGGGCTTTGATCAGGTTTTCAACCCATTCAATATCTCGGCATTCGGGCAAAAATCCGGTGCAGTGGCCGCTGTGCCCTGTTGCCGGGCAAGCCAAAACTCGCATTGCACATCACATCCGGCAGCTCGGCACCGCGTGACAAGTTCGGCGTATTTTTCGGGCGAAAGGCGTCCTTCGGCCATCGCTTCGGTCATTGAAATGCCCATACAGCGTGAAACCGAGCGTGTAAGCCAGAAGTGCTTTTCGATTTTCCCCAACGCGACCTGAGTCATCAAACGTGTTCCACCTGCTTGGCCTTGATGGCGGCAAAGTATTTGCGATTCGGGCATGTCGACGGTGCATGTTCAACCTGCTCGCGCCGTTCCAACCATTCCGGACAGTCCTTGGCCCAGGAACAGCCGCGACACTGCTGCACGATATCAGCCCATTCTTCCTGTTTCAGATGACCTTTCCGATAGGCCGCGGCCAAGTCGGTTCCGGTTGCTTGCCCCATACGCAACACCAAACGCAGATGGGTCATGATTTCGCCCAGACGTGTCATGGCACACCTTTACGTCAAGGCAGGAGATTGTGGAGCAATTCCTGATTTCGGCAGTATTCGGGCGTCCGCCGAGCAGATCTGGGATTGTTCAGCAAACTCTTGCAGTGATCCGGGTTCGGGCAGTCGGTACAGCGCAAAACAGCATCAGAAATCTGGTCCACGGAAACGGCACCGTCAATTGCGGCTTCCTCAAGATCAATATCCAGCATTCTGGCCATATCGTCCACCAATCCGGCATGCAGGCGCAGGGTCTCTTGGGTGGGCATGCTGTTTCCTTTCGCTTTCACGCTGTGTCCAAAGGGTAGCGCATCCGCGAGGGCAAACATTGACTCAGGTCAAGATTGGACGCCGATATGATCCAGATAGGCCCGCGTGGCATCCTGAACACGGCGAAAGCGATCCCCGCCCAGTTTCTTGCCGCCGTACCAACGGGTGACGATGATCACGTGGTTTTCCAATCCGGCGCGTTCGATCATCCGAAGGATCACCATGCCCGCGCCGCTTTCCCCGTCATCAGCTTTCAATGCGCCGGTCGGCAAGGCCGCAGCCCAGGTGTTGTGGGTGGCCTTGGCATAGCTCTTGTCGGATTTCAAATGGTTCAGAACGGCATCGATTTCAGCCCGCGTCGTGACCTGCGCCCCGGACACCGCGTATTTCGAGCCGCGATCCGTCAGGACGACACCCAGACATGTAAGTTCGGTCATTGGGACAGACCCAACTGCTCTGCCGTTTCCAGCACGATCTGCACACGTTGTGCATTGGGCGGGTGGGTTCCCAGAAACCTGTCACCGGGATCCGGGATACGATCAAAGAACCTTGCCCCGACCAACGGATTGTATCCCGCATTATACGTGATGATGGTTCCCAACTGGTCTGCCTCCAGTTCAAAGTCTTTCACATAAGCCTGAACGCCAACCTGCGCGCCCAGCTTTTGTGCCTCTTCAATGGCGACGGCGTCCCCGCCGCGCAACTTTGCCACCCGCCCGAACTCGGCCGCGCTGGCGCTGGCGATTTCACTCTGCCTGGCGATGTGCCCCAACACGTGGTGGGCTGCTTCATGCCCCATGACAAACGCCAGTTCATCTGCGTTCTGGGTGGATTCGATCATCGAGCGGGTGAATATGATCACCGGCTGCTTGTTTTCATCCAGCGTCTGGAATGCATTGACAGAAGCCCGAGAGTTCAGGTCAACAAGAATCCGGAAGTCGCAATTCTGCCCGGTCGTCTGTTTCAGACACTGGCTGCGGGCTTCGGCCCCAACGGCGCGACTGACCTCTCGGAAGGTTTGCACCATCGGTTCGGCCTCTGGCTCGTCCCCCAGCCATTCCTCCGCGGGTTGGACACGCAAGGCCCCCTCTCCACACGCCGCAAGCAGCAGGGACAGCAATAAAACAAACCATCTGTGCATGTCATATCCTTTGAGACCGAATGGCCGTGATTTCAACATAGTACGACCATGCCGGCGAAACCACACCGCCAGTTCAACGAACGGCTTGCAT
>NZ_JBXWSM010000139.1:0-2737 GCF_059613405.1 Ruegeria sp. BHSA118 | reverse complement strand
TGTTTCTGGTTCTGGTTCTTCGGTTTCGGTGACGTCGGTATCGGGCGTTTCGGGCTCCGGTTCTTCGGTTTCGGTGACGTCGGTATCCGGCGTTTCGGGCTCCGGTTCCTCGGTCTCGGTGACGTCGGTATCGGGTGTTTCGGGTTCCGGCTCTTCCGGAACGGCAACTTCGTCCGGTGTGGTTGGCGGAACGGGCGGTGTGTTCGAATTGTCGTTGTCCAGCATGACTGCCGCGTCGGTTGCAGCAAAGTTCTGGGTGACCATCACCGCATCAAAACCCTGCATATCGCCGGTTTCGATCCCGATCCCGATATATTTGAAATCCGGGTTCAGAATATTGGCGCGGTGGCCCGGGCTGTTCATCAGGTTCTGGTGCAACTGGGCCACGTCATCGCTGATACCGGGCTGCCCGCGTTCGGACTGCCATGCGATGTTTTCGCCGGTCCGCCAGTTGCCCTCAAGATCGAACCCGGCGTTTTGCATCCGCTGAGTCGCACTGGAACCGCCCGAACCGGTGTGACTGAACGTGTCTGTGTCCAGCATCCAGGTGCTGTGATCTTCGGATGAATCGTTCAGCTGCGTCTCAAGCTGAAGCGGGTTGAGCCCGCGGGATGTGCGCTCCTGGTTGATCAGCTCCAGCATCTCGCGTTCGAATGTACTTGCAGTCGACATTTTTGCCTCCGTTTGTGTTTGGGTCCTTCCGGACGGGCTCACTTAGAGGTCGGGATATCGACGGTGATAGGGGGCGGTTCAATACAGGCGAGTTTTGGCGACGCGATGCTACCGATGCGGGATTCGCTGCGCTGCAAAATGCCGGGCAAAATGTTGCTGGTGAGGAAATGGCGGCTTGTCGCACAGCCGGTACCACGAGTCGGCGGATTGAAACCGATCGCCGAAACGACAAACCCCCGGGCGATGCCTCGGGGGTCGTCAAATAGTGTCATCCAAAGCTGGACGAGACCAAAGGTCTTAGAGCAAACCTTCGCGCTGTGCTTTCTTACGTGCCAGTTTACGGGCACGACGGATCGCTTCAGCCTTCTCGCGCGCTTTTTTCTCGGACGGTTTCTCGAAATGTTGCTTCAGCTTCATTTCACGGAACACGCCTTCGCGCTGCAGCTTTTTCTTCAGGGCACGAAGCGCCTGATCGACGTTATTGTCGCGAACACTAACCTGCATGTGGTTGTCACCACCTTTCTAGATAGAGTTGCAAGGAAATTGCAGGAGTTGGCCGTATAGCAAAGCCGCTCTAACTTGTCTAGTACTGGGTCCGACAACCGGAGAACCGCCATGACGACCACATATGAAGATGCAAAACGGCAGCTTTTGGATGCGATGCTGATCCATGTTCCCTTCGATGGGTGGTCGGAATCCAGTTTTCGCGCCTCCATTTCCGACTGTGGTCTGGATGACGGTCTGGCGCGCGCGATTTGTCCGCGCGGCGCGGTGGATCTGGCGCTGGCCTATCACGCGCGCGGGGATCAGGCGATGCTGGACCGCATCAAGTCCGAAGACCTGAGCGAACTGAAATTCCGCGACAGGATTGCCGCTGCGGTTCGGTTCCGGTTGCAGGCCGTCGAGGACAAAGAGCTGGTGCGCCGGGGCATGACGCTGTTTTCCCTGCCGACACATGCGGCCGACGGTGCCAAGGCGGTTTGGCAGACCTGCGATCTGATCTGGGACGCGCTGGGCGACAGCTCGGATGATGTGAACTGGTACACGAAGCGGGCCACTTTGTCGGGGGTCTATTCCTCGACCCTGCTGTTCTGGCTGGGCGATGACAGCCCGGATCATCAGAACACGTGGGAGTTTCTGGATCGCAGAATCGCAAATGTCATGGAGTTTGAAAAGCTCAAGGCACAGATGCGCGACAACCCGGTGTTGAAACCGTTTCTGGCGGTTCCGAACTGGCTGGCGGGTCAGGTGAAGGCCCCGGTAAGAATGCGGGCCGATCTTCCGGGGATACTGACCCCCCGAAAGTAGCGCGTCTTGGTGCTGGGCCTTGGCCCTGATGCCTGCTAGGCATTGGGCAAAGGAGGTGCCTATGACCCAGATGATGCGCGCTGTTGAGATCACCGAACCGGGTGGTCCCGATGTTTTGCAACTGACCGAGCGTCCGATTCCTGAACCGGGTGCGGGGCAGGTCGTTCTGAAAGTGGCCTATGCCGGGGTGAACCGCCCGGATGCGTTGCAGCGCGCGGGCGCTTACGATCCGCCGCCCGGTGCCAGCGACCTGCCGGGGCTTGAGGCTTCGGGCGAAGTGGTCTCGGTCGGGGCCGGGGTCGAAGGACTGTCCGTCGGCGATCAGGTTTGCGCTTTGCTGCCGGGCGGCGGCTATGCCGAATATGTCGCCACCCCCGCGGCCCATTGCCTGCCGGTTCCTGCCGGCATGGGAATGAAAGAGGCGGCCTGCCTGCCCGAGACCTTTTTCACCGTTTGGTCCAACGTGTTTTCGCGGGGCGGGCTGAAGGCTGGTGAACGATTTCTGGCCCATGGCGGCTCGAGCGGGATAGGCACGACGGCCATCCAGTTGGCCAATGCCTTTGGCGCCCGCGTTTTTGCCACCGCAGGGTCGGATGAAAAATGTCAAGCTTGCGTCAAGTTGGGTGCGGAAAGGGCAATCAACTACCGCGATGAGGATTTTGTGGCCGTCATGCGGGCCGAAGGCGGGGCAAACCTGATCCTCGACATGGTCGGTGGCGACTATATCCCGCGCAACGTCAAAGCTCTGGCCGAGGAT
>NZ_JBXWSM010000138.1:0-2796 GCF_059613405.1 Ruegeria sp. BHSA118 | reverse complement strand
ATGGTTCTGGCAATTGACGCGCGACGGGTCTGACGAAATCCTGCTGCAATCCCCGTCACTTGGCCCTGTCACCGCGGAAAGCTGGGTTCTGGACGTCCCGGAAGCCGGGGGGGATTTCGTAATCCCGGGCGGAGATGTTCTGCGTGGAAGGCGGGCTGAGTTTCCCGGGATGGAACCGGATGAGACATTGACCTTCCGGATTGCGGCCCCGCTGATGCATGTCACGGAAGAGACCAGCCGGGCAGCAAAGCTGATTGCATTGATTTTCATTGGTCTTGCCATAGTGGTTTCGGTTTCGGTCTACATCACCGTGAACAGGGGGCTGATGCCGCTCAAGCGGCTCAGCAATTCCGTGAAAGTCATGCGTAAAAACGACACGATCATAGACGATCAGAAATGGCCCCCCGATCTGGTTCCCGTGGTCGAGGAACTGCGCGAGCTGCACTGGCGCAACGGCACGATCATCGAAAAACACCGTCGAAAAAACGCGGAGCTGGCGCATGGTCTGAAAACACCGCTGGCGGCATTGGCGCGCGTTGCCGAAGAGCTTGAAGGAGATAAAAGAGATCAGATAACGGATTTTGTGGGGCGTATGACCGGTGTCATCAAACGCAACCTCAGCCGTGCGCGTACCGAACGCCCCTATGGAAAATCCTCTCCGGTGCATGCCTGCGCCGAAGATGTCTCGTTTGCACTTGGCATCACACTCCGAAACAGGATGCCGCATATCGAAAACGCCATAGACGCCGGAACCACCTTTTGGGGCGAGGAGGCCGACATTCAGGAGATCCTGGGAAATCTGCTTGAAAACGCCTGTCTCTGGGCCAAGAGCCATGTGCGCATATCCGTGACGGCACCCGAGCCGGGCATGATCACGTTGAGTATCGAGGATGATGGCCCCGGGATGGGGGCGGGTAGATCAGAGGGGTCGGCTCAGAAAGACAACACCAATGAGACCGAGGGGCATGGGCTGGGGCTTTTGATCGTGCAGGATATCGCTGAACTTTACGGCGGATCCGTCAGTATCGGGACATCCTCTCTGGGTGGTGCGCGCGTTTCGGTAACGCTGCCGGGCCAGATTGAAGCTGCCAGAAAGCCCGGAACGCGGTCCCTCAAAGGAAACTTGCGCAGGGCAAACTGATCGGTTTGCCCGGTTTCCGACGGGTGAAACCGGACAGGCTAACTTCGCCTGACCGACAAGTTATGCCGTCTGCCCAGCATGTGATATTCGAACAGGCACCAGACATAGATGGTGGCCGAGTAGACGTAATAGACCTGATGGTAGAGCAGACATTTGAACGCAAACCACGGCCCGCCATGCCCGGACATGGCGCGAACTAGATCCAGATTGGCGACAAAGGCCGCAGCCAGTAACACAAAAGGCAAAGGCCAGCTTTCCGGCCAGAACGGCAGGGCCAGAAGCGACAGCAGCAACAGCCCGGCAATTGCGGCCCGTGCCCGCTCGGTCATCGAGGTGTTCAGGTCATCGGTCAACCCCTCGCGCGAGATCATCAGCCGGGCCCAGGGCAGGGCGCGGCAGAAGATATCCGTGCTCAGGCTGTTGCGGATGGTCCAGACCTTCAGGTGTTTGCCCTGCAAAAGCGGCTCGACCAGGATACGGCGACCGGTGGCCGCGATCCGGTAACCCAGTTCGATATCCTCGATCGATGGGACTTCGTAGGTTTTGACATCAAAGCCACCGACTTCCAGAAACACGTCGCGCCGGATAGCACCACACCCGGCCCAGAAGGTGCGCGCCTCGCGGCGGGCGCGCTGATGGTGATAGCGGTGCAGAAGGTTCTTGTAGCGTGAAAACCAGGCCTGCCCGTCCGGGGCATCATCATAGGATCCGAACACGGCACCCACATTGTCTTCGGACATCGCCCGGCGAATATGGTCCGGCCCGTCCGGCCAGGCGATGACATCGGAATCCACGAACCACAGGATATCGCCCGTGGCCTGCTGGGCGGCCAGGTTGCGGGCAGCCCCTGGCCCGCCATTGACGGGCGTGGTCAGAACAGTTGCGCCCATTTCCCGTGCCAGCGCCGCAGTGCCGTCGGGGGATTGGTCATCCACCACCAGAACCTGCTGCACCTGTCCGGTATTCAGCATTTCAATCAATGGCGGCAAAACGCGCGGCAGCAGATGTTCGGCATTGTAGGCCGGCATGACCACGCTGATGGAAAGGGGTTGATCTGAACTCACGAAGGATCTCCGGCAATGATACGCGAAGCGCCTGAGCGCTGAACAAGGAAAAGAAAGGCCGCTGTAAAGGGCAACAACCACATCACGCGCGCGCCGTAACGATCCGCAGGTTGTGATACTCCCCCGCAGACCAGGGCGTTGACCGCTATTCCGATCAGGATGAACAGCGCAAACAGCTTCATGTCACGCGACACACTACCCGGCCGCAGCAGAATAAACACGATAAAGGCAAAAGAGACGGCATAGATCACGCCGTGTACGATATCGGCCGTTTCTATCCAGCCCCTGTCCTGAGACAATGAACCGCCTTGGAACATATCGGGCCGGATATCTTCCATTCTGGCCAACCAGCGGGCGTTTTCCAGCTCTACATCCGTCGGGATCGTCATGGCAATGCTATAGCGCAATACCTGCTGATAGCCGTTCCGGGCCAGTGCCAGCGAGGTGGAAAGGGGCCGGGACAGGAAAACCGCCTTGGCGAATTCCCGTTGGGACAGGGCAACCCGTTTCTGATCTTCGGGCGACATGAGCCGGAAAGAACCCAGGTTGGGCGAGCGTTCGAAAATGATATGGGAGGGTGTCAGCCTGTAG
>NZ_JBXWSM010000137.1:0-2896 GCF_059613405.1 Ruegeria sp. BHSA118 | reverse complement strand
TACATGGGCGAATACATCACCGACAATGCGAAGGCCGAGGCGATGAAAGTCCCGTTCTTGCGTGACCTGCTCCTGTCGGATTCCATTTACATCGGCTCGAATATCTCGTTCGCGAACCTGACTCCGGTCGCAGCCTATCTGGGCAAACCGGGTAACCCTGCCCTTGGCGGATTGGAAATGCCGGAATACCGCCGCAGGCAGGAACAGTTTCGACTGGCCGAAATACACGCCCTGCTGGATACCGAGTATTTCATCGACCGGGCCGAGCGTTTGTACAAATACCCCCATTTCATCTGCGACACCGGTGGTTCGATCTGCGAATGGGTCGACCCCGAAGACCCGAACGACCGGGTACTTTCCGAGCTTTCGCAACGCACCCTGATGATCTGGCTCAAAGGGGATGAGGAACACACGGCAGAGCTTGTACGCCGTTTTGACAAAGCCCCTAAGCCGATGTCCTATCAGGCCGAATTCCTGACCAAGGCCTGGACAGACTATCTGGATCTTCAAGGCTGTTCGGAAGCTGATGTTGATCCCGATGATTTCGTCCGTTGGACCTATGCACAGGCCTTGGCGCACCGTCAGCCGCGTTACGAAGCCATGGCGAATAACTGGGGCGTGACCATTGCCGCCAATGACATCGGAAAAATCCGCGATGCCGCCGATTTCGATGAGTTGATCGAACACACACTTGAGACGACGCGCAATAACGCCTAACTATCAGTTTTCACTGATCTCTTAGAAGCCTGACATATGCCCATCAAAATCCCATCGGAACTGCCTGCTTTTGACGTCTTGACCAAAGAGGGCGTCATGGTCATGGACGAAGATCAGGCAATGCGTCAGGACATCCGCCCGCTGCGCATCGGTTTGCTGAACCTGATGCCCAAGAAAATCCAGACCGAAAACCAGTTCGCGCGCCTGATCGGGGCAACCCCGTTGCAGATCGATCTGTCTTTGATCCGCATGACCGAACACCGGACCAAGAACACCGCCGCCGAGCACATGTCCGAGTTCTATCGCCCGTTTCAGGAGATCAAGGATCAGAAATTCGACGGCCTGGTCATCACCGGCGCCCCGATCGAACATCTGGAATTTCGGGATGTCACCTATTGGGACGAGATCAGCGAGATCTTCGACTGGACCCAAACCAACGTACATTCCACCTTTGGTGTGTGCTGGGGCGGGATGGCGATGATCAACCATTTTCACGGTGTCAAAAAGCACATGCTTGACGCAAAAGCCTTTGGGTGTTTCCGGCATCGCAACCTGGACCCGGCGTCTCCGTTCCTGCGCGGTTTCTCGGATGACTGCGTCATTCCGGTCAGCCGATGGACGGAAATGAAACAGGATGAAATCGATCGCGCGCCCGGGCTGAGGACCCTGTTGGGCAGCGACGATGTCGGCCCCTGTCTGGTCGAAGATCCCGGTCATCGCGCGTTGTATATCTTCAATCACTTCGAATATGACAGTGACACGCTGAAACAGGAATATGATCGGGACGTCAGCAACGGCACGCCTATCAACGTGCCGATAAACTATTACCCCGATGATGATCCCTCCAAAACACCGCAGAACCGGTGGCGCAGCCATGCACATCTGCTTTACGGCAACTGGATCAACGAAATCTATCAGTCCACGCCTTTCGACATGACAAAAATTGGCCACTAAAGTCCTGATATCCCTTGGCCTGGCCGTTCTGGGCCTTGCCATACTGACAACCTGGCGCAGCGCCCGGAACGAGGCACTGGCCGAGGCGGCTTTCCCCCCCGAGGGTCGGATTCTGGATGTGGGCGGTATCGCCGTGCACGCCGTGGTCATGGGGGACGGTCCTGATGTCGTTCTGATCCACGGTTCCAGCGGAAACACGCGCGACATGACCTTTGCGCTGGCCCCCATTCTGGCCAGTTCATACCGCGTGATCGTTTTTGACCGACCGGGCCTGGGTTATTCCGAAAGCTTCAATCCGGATGGCGAAACCATCATTGAGCAGGCGGATATCCTGCAACGGGCGGCGGCTCAGCTTGGTGCGGAAAAACCCATCGTGGCCGGGCAGAGCTATGGCGGATCGGTCTCGCTGGCCTGGGCCGTGACCCGACCCGAGAATATCTCGGCTCTGGTTCTGATCGCTCCGGCCGCTATCCCTTGGGAAACACCTTTGGATGGGTTCAACCGGCTTGCGTCAACCACGGCGGGCAAAGTGCTGGCCTTGCCCTTGATCAGCTCTTTCGTGCCCGAGTGGTACGTAACACAGGCGTTGGACAAAGTGTTTGCGCCACAAACGGCGCCCGAAGGCTATGCGGAACATTTCGGGCCCGGGCTGACGATCCGGCGTGGCTCGATGCATGCAAACGCCAAGCAGCGTGCCAACCTGCTGGACGAAATTACCCGTCTGCAACCCAGATATGGCGAGATTTCCGTTCCGACGGAAATCATCCACGGAACGGCCGACGACACCGTTGGTCTTGAATGGCATTCTGAACGTCTGATCGAACAAATCCCCGGGGCCGAGTTGATCGAGCTATCGGGTTTCGGTCATATGCCACAGGTGGTCGCGGCGCCCGAGGTGGCCGCCGCGATAGATCGCGCAGCGCAGCGCGCGGGTTTGCGTTAACCCAAGCTCTAATCCATAGTCAGATATGGATTTTATCGCGAGGTGACATATGGCCCGGTCCGAAATAGGTTCCATTGAGAGGTATTTTCAGAAAGACGCGCCCAAATCTGTACGCGAAGAGATTCAAAACGCGAAAAAGGGAGATATTCTGAACCCGACCTACCCGTATTCCGAAAAGATGAAGACCAAGGATTATGAAGAGCAGATGGACCTGCTTCAGATTGAATTGGTCAAAATGCAATCATGGGTCAAGGAAACCGACCAGCGGGTTGCCATCATTTT
>NZ_JBXWSM010000136.1:0-2949 GCF_059613405.1 Ruegeria sp. BHSA118 | reverse complement strand
CCGAAAACCCCGATCTGCTATTTGTGCAGGCAGCGTTTCACGAACAGGCCGGCGATATGGAGCAGGCCATTGCCGTTTACGAAAAGCTCTACCCCCTCAGTGGCCAGTCGATTTTGGTTGCCAACAACCTTGCCAGCCTGCTGACAACCCAGCGCAACGATGCCGAAAGCCTGCAACGTGCGCATGTCTTGGCGCAGCGTCTGCGGGGCACGCAAGAACCCGCCTTTCAAGATACCTATGGCTGGGTGGCGTATCAGGTCGGCAACTATGAAGAGGCTGTCCAGTACCTGGAATCTGCGGCACAGGTTTTCTCTGGGCATCCTCTGGTCCTGTACCATCTGGGCAAAACATACGCCGCTCTGGACCGGCACGAAGAAGCTTTGCGCAGTTTTCGTGCAGCGGAAGCGACCGGGGTAGCCTCGGCTGAGATTGCCTCATCCATAGAGGCCGAGATCGAACGGCTGGTCACGATGAGCAACGCAGGTCAGTAAGCGCACAGAGTGCACGCGCGCCGCCGCTGCATTTCTGCCGCATCTTGTATGTATCAGACTCCCTGCTGATTGTTTTGCAGCTTGTGGGAAGGCATAAGTAGGAAAAAGTGAGAGATTTGAATATGCGTACAGTCATCGGGTCATTAATCGCTCTTGCCCTTACCATGATCGCGGCCACCGCATCATGGGCGCAATCCTATCAAATCCAACCGGGTGATGCGCTGCAGGTTGAAGTTCTCGAAGATCCCACCCTGAATCGGACCATTCTGGTTCTGCCGGACGGGTCCATCAACTTTCCGCTTGCCGGCTCGATCCGTGCGGCCGGTCAGTCGACCAGCGGATTAAGCGCGTCGCTCTCATCGGCGTTGGCCTCGAATTTCAATACGCCGCCGACAGTCTTTATTTCAGTGGCGTCGCTGGCTCCGCCGCCGCTTCTGGGCGGACAGGCCGCATCCGGACCAACCATCGATGTGTTCATCATGGGTGAGGTCAATGTGCCCGGCAAGCATCTGGCAACCGAAGGCACAACAATTCTTCAGGTTTTGGCTCAGGCCGGTGGCCTGACCAATTTCGCGGCCCGCAAGCGCATCGAATTGCGCCGGGCTGACAGTAAAACAGGCGTGATGAGAAAATACACCTATAACTACAATGGCTCGGGCGGTGGCATCCAAGGCAATACAGTGCTTAGACCCGGAGACGTTGTTGTCGTACCAGCACGCCGCTTGTTCGAATAGGGGCTGATACAGGTGGGGAAATCCAGGAGCAGGCGTTCCACCATTCTGGGGGGCGGGATAGCCGTTATAAGTTCGTTTACACCGGCCGTCGGGCAGCAGGCTGCGACACCGCAAACGACAACGCAGCAAACACAAACCTCGACACAGCAAACATCCGTGCAGCAGACAACCGTCGCATCGACGGTTGTGCAGCAGACACCCAGCCAGCAACTGATCGCACAACGGGCACAGCGAAACCCGGCCCGAAGGGTCGGCCTGCCGACCGGTCAGCAGATTGGGACCGGGACCGGCCTGAGTGTGACCCTGGATTATCTCTCGTCGCTCAGACATGACAGCAATCTTCGCCTGACCGATCCTTCGCTTGGGTCCACGACCTGGTGGGAGAATACGCTGGCCCTGGGTATTCTGAAGCAGACCTCGGATTCGAGATTGGCTCTTGACCTTTCCGGGCTGTACCGGATCGCCAATGAGCCGATTATCGGGACGGATTCCAGTTTTGCGGACCCGTCTGCCCGCCTGTCGTATCAGCGATCGCGCCTGAACAGCCAGCTTGACCTGCTATTGGATTACCGCGAACAGGATCTGGCTTTTAACCGTTCACTGACCGACACCAATCTGGATGGCAGAATTGATGCCGCCGATGTGACCGGAACCATCGGGGATCAGGTCAACTCCTTGGGCAACCTGAATTGGCAAACCGGCCTGAATGATCCAATCGGGTTCCAATTCATCTACAGCTATAGCGAACGCACTTATACAAACACGATCGATCCGAACCTGTTCGACAACAAGTCAAGCAATTACACGGCGATCACGACATTGCGGGTGTCACCGGTTTTTCAGGCCAACTTGCGTCTCGGCTACACTGATTTCTCGGCAGAGGACAACGTACGAACCGATGAGCAAACGACGGTTGTGACAGTTGGCGGAACCTATGACATATCCCCTGTCACCACCGTCAGTGCGAATATCGGTTACAGTCAGGTGGATGACACGCAGCGCACAACCAATACCAACACCGTAACCGAGGATTTCGTCTGGGATTTCGCATGGAGCAAAACCCTGCCAGACGGCTCGGCGGATTTTCAGATTGACCAGACATTCGGGGTTAATGGGTCACGGATAAACGCAACGGCCGGCCGCAGTTTTCAGCGCGCCAACGGAGTATTCAGCTTCAACTTGGGCCTGACCAGAGGACCATTCGACGAAGTCACGCCGATCGGGCAGCTCGACTACAGCTATCAGCTGGCCAGTTCCCGGATCGGGGCAACGGTGCAACGCCGGGTCGGCACCAGTACGCAGAGCATAGAAACACGTGAAACACTGGTGTTTCTGACATATGACTATTTCATCAACCCGGTATCGGGGCTGTCTTTCAGTATCGATTACATCGATCAGGAAGACGAGGGAACCGGTCAACCCAACCCGCGCCAGCGCGGTACGTTCAGTGCGTCCTATACACGGGCGGTTACGAAAGACTGGGCTGTAAACGTGGGGTACCAGTATGAAATGGACGATCAGAACGGCTTTAAGGCAAATTCAAACTCGGTCTTTCTGACTTTGGGCCGGCGCTTTTCTCTCAAACCCTGACGTTCATTCACGCGGTTCATGATATCGACAATCAGGGCATCCCGCGGTCAATGTCCCGAAAACAGATCAAAATAGCGGGAACTTGAGCCGTCATAATTTCAGGCCACACCTTATTGTGCATGATGGACCGTGAT
>NZ_JBXWSM010000135.1:0-3193 GCF_059613405.1 Ruegeria sp. BHSA118 | reverse complement strand
CGGAATTCCTTCCGCATCCAGACGGGCGCGCACCTGATCCACACGGGCTTTTTGCAGATCACGCTCGGCGCTGGACTGCTTCAGATGCCGGATAGATGCGGCAGCACCGGCCGCGATCGAAGGTGGCAAGGCAGTGGTGAAGATGAAGCCGCTGGCAAAGCTGCGAACGAAATCGCACAGCGCGGCCGAGGCTGCGATGTAGCCGCCGACCACGCCGAAGGCCTTGCCCAGCGTGCCTTCGATCACGGTCAGGCGATCCATCAGGCCCTCGCGCTCGGCAATGCCACCGCCGCGCGGGCCATAGAGGCCGACGGCGTGAACCTCATCCAGATAGGTCATCGCGCCGTATTTGTCGGCCAGGTCGCAGATTTCCTTGATCGGCGCGATGTCACCATCCATGGAATAGACCGATTCAAAGGCGATCATCTTGGGCGCGTCTGGATCGGCGGCGGCCAGTTTGGCCTCCAGATCCGCAAGGTCGTTATGGTTCCAGATCACCTTCTGCGCCCGTGAGTGGCGGATGCCTTCGATCATCGAGGCATGGTTCAGCGCATCAGAGAAAACGATCAAACCGGGGATCTTCGCAGCCAGCGTTCCCAGAGCGGCCCAGTTTGACACATAGCCCGAAGTGAACAGCAAAGCGGCCTCTTTGCCATGTAGATCTGCCAATTCTGCCTCAAGCAGAACGTGATCATGCGTTGTGCCCGAGATGTTGCGCGTCCCGCCTGCACCGGCGCCACAACGCTCCAGCGCATCGTGCATGGCGTTGATGACCGCAGGGTGCTGCCCCATTCCAAGGTAGTCATTCGAGCACCAGATGCGTACATCCCGCTGAATTGACCCATCGGTCTGGCGAGCGTTCGGGAAGGCTCCGCAACGTCGCTGCAAGTCGATGAAAACCCGATAGTTCCCTTCATCTTTCAAAGCGTCGAGGCTCTGGCTGAAAAATCGCTCGAAATCCATCTGACATGCTCCCCGGATAACTGGCTGTGAACCGACCCTAGGACAGTGACGAGTCCCGCAACATGACAATTGTCAAGTTGATCTTCAAGAAAAAGGCTGGCACTGCCACGCCGGCTTTGGCATAGCAGGGCATTGGGGATGATATCCCGGGCCACCGCCCGGACTGGATGAAGAAGGGAGTGCCTTCATGTCACACGAGGCACAAAAGGCGATTGCGCGGCAGTCTCTGCTTCTGCGCAGCCTGCCGGACCAGCACGTGGATACTTTGCTGCGGCAAGCGATTTGGCGGCAATATGACCGTGGCGAGACGATCTTTCTGCAAGAGGAAGAAGCCAAGGCCGTGCACGTTGTGCTGGCAGGTTGGGTCAAGCTGTTCCGTATCGCTCCGACCGGGGCGGAAGCGGTGGTGAGCGTTTTCACCCGCGGAGAAAGCTTTGGTGAGGCCGTTGCGCTGCGCAACGTGCCGTATCCCGTGTCCGCCGAAGCCGTCTCAGCCTGTGAAGTGATGCACATTCCCAGCCCGGTGCTGCTGTCCCTCATGAAGGAAGACCCGGAAATCGGCGTTTCAATTCTGGCTGCGACGTTCACGCATCTGCATGCTCTGGTGGCGCAGCTGGAGCAATTGAAGGCGCAAACCGGGGCGCAACGCGTTGCAGAGTTTCTGTTGAACCTGTGCGATCGCGATTCCGGTCGCTGCGAGGTGGAACTGCCTTACGACAAGATGCTGATCGCCGGACGTCTTGGGATGAAGCCCGAAAGCCTGAGCCGCGCGTTTTCGCGGTTGAAACCTGTTGGCGTCAAGATCAACAGGAACCACGCGGATATCGCTGACATGGACGATTTGCGCAACTACGCCGAAAGCGACACCAGTGAGAGGTGAATGATCACCGGCGGCCAGACCCGCCTGAGCTGCAATTTCACGGAAAACCCATGATCCGGAGCTGGCCCGCTCCAACAGGGGCTCAGTCAGGCGCTATTGCGCGTGACCGGCTGCCTTCCACGTTTTCCAAAACCTCATTATCCTGATCAGCAGTGCCATCCATCGGCACAAGTCGTTTGCATGAAAATGAAGGGGTATCGGGTCCATGATAGACGCAGCGCTTTCAAACTATCCCCGCGCAAGGTTGATGACATCGGTCACCCCGGTCGAACGGCTTGAGCGTCTTTCTGACCAACTGGGGCTGGATCTGTGGATCAAGCGCGACGACCTGACCGGGCTCAGTTTCGGCGGAAACAAGACCCGCCAATTGGAGTTTTATATGGGTGAGGCGCTGAGGCAGCGGGCGGACACCATCCTGATCACAGGTGCCGTGCAATCCAATTTCGTGCGCACTGCGGCAGCTGCTGCGGCAAAGCTGGGAATGTCATCCGTTCTTCAATTGGAAGACCGCGTGACGAATATGGGCGAATACTACCATCGATCCGGAAATGTTCTTCTGGCACAGCTTCTGGGGGCGGAACATATTGGCTATCCCAAGGGCGAGGACGAGGCGGGCGCTGACGGCGCTCTTCACGAACGCGCCGAGGAACTGGTTGCCATGGGTCGAAAACCATACGTGATCCATCTGGGCATCGATCACCCTCCGCTGGGGGCATTGGGCTATGTGGCGGGGGCGGCCGAGTTGCATACACAGATCAGCGATTTTGACGCCGCGGTGGTGCCGTCTGGAAGCGGGGCAACCCATGGCGGGTTCCTGGCCGGATTGCGTTTGGTTGGACAGTCTGCGCCTGTCTACGGCATATGCGTGCGTCGCGATCAGAACCAGCAGCACGCGCGTCTGCAAAAGGTCCTGGGGCGATTGGCGACCATGATGGGTTTCGACCCTGCTTTGGTCATGGAAGACATCTATACTTGGGACGGCGCCCTGGCACCAGGATATGGGCGGATCGGTCGGGCAACCCGCGAGGCATTGACCCTGATGGCGCGCTCCGAGGGCATCTTTCTTGACCCTGTTTATTCTGCCAAAACCTTTGCGGGGCTTCTTGGACTGCTTGAACAAGGCGTCATCGGCAAAGGCCAGAAAGTTGTATTGCTGCACACAGGTGGCCAACCGGCGTTGTTCGGATATCAGGACGAGTTGCAACCGAGTTGACGCAGCGAAGCATTGCGCCTGTGGTCCTACGGGGCGACGGGAAGGATGGAAGGGTGTTGCCCGCCGAACTGGTGGGAAAATACTTTACGACACTTTCGAGTGATTGAGCAAAGACATGGCACGCGCGACATCGCGGG
>NZ_JBXWSM010000134.1:0-3096 GCF_059613405.1 Ruegeria sp. BHSA118 | reverse complement strand
GCTGGTCGCAGCTTTACGATACTGTGAAAAAGCACCTGTATTCAGCGACCAGAGAACACGTTTACCAGCATTAATGTTTTGCAAGGCAGGTGGAATTTGTTAACAGTTGGATACGGGAAAGCGGCCTCGCAAGTGAGTAAGTGCAGGGTCGAAGTGGTATAAAAATATAAGATTTTAAATATACGTGGTTGAGGTCGAGCGTGTTCGGTTCGTAAGTTTGGTGAGTGGTTCGTGAGTAATTGTGTGTGTTGGGGGTTTAAATAGTGACAAGTCATTCGAAAGAAGTGGCCAACGCTGGCGCGGGCTACTCCGGTATTTCTGTTGTATCCACTCCGTTGCCGTATCGAGGGGTGTACAGAAGTGTGGGCAAGCGTCTTTTTGACATTGCGTTCGCTTTGCTCGCGGCACCTTTCGTTGTGCCTTTTGTTCTTATGCTGGCCGCATTTCTGGCCCTCCAGGGCGTGACTCCGTTTTATCGGCAGGAACGGCTGGGCAAGAACGGCAAGGCCTTCAAGATGATCAAGCTACGCACAATGGTGCATGACGCCGAAAATGTGCTGCAAGAACATCTGAAAGAAAACCCTGAAGCCCGTGAGGAATGGAATCGCGACCAGAAACTGCGGAATGATCCGCGCATCATCAAGTTCGGGACATTCCTGCGCAAATCCTCGATGGATGAGTTGCCGCAATTCTGGAATGTTTTCGTTGGCGAAATGTCCGTGGTTGGCCCCCGCCCCATGATGGTTTGCCAGAAAGAGCTTTATCCAAACAACATGTACTACAGAATGCGCCCCGGCATTACCGGCTCATGGCAGGTCTCCAACCGGAACAACTCGACATTCGCCGAGCGCGCGCAGCATGATGTGGAATACTGGAAGGATATGTCGCTCAAGACGGACATGCATATCCTGTTTCGGACAATTTTTGCGGTTCTGCGCGGGACCGGTTGCTGAAACGGTCATTTTGCAGCCTTTTGGGATGGCTGTATCCTTGTTGCGCCCAGATCGTGTGGAAACCTACCCATGAACCAGTCCGTCTTTTCTCGTCTCCCACGTCTTGCATCGCTTCTATGCGCTGCGTTCCTGTTCCTGAGCGCCTGTGACACCGCTGAAGAGCGGGCCGAGAAACATTATCAGGCCGGGCTGGCCTTGCTGGAAGAGGGCGACGTCGAGCGCGCTCTGGTCGAATTCCGCAACGTCTTCAAACTGAACGGCCAGCACAAAGAGGCGCGCCTGACCTATGCCCGGCTTGAGCGTGATCGAGAGAACATCCCAGTCGCATTCGGCCAGTACCTGTTGTTGGTCGAACAATACCCGGACAATTTCGAAAGCCACTTCGCACTGGCCGAGATGGCGTTTGACTTGGGCAACTGGGACGCTGTCAGGCGCCACGGTGCGATAGCCGCCGAACTGGAACCCGACAATATAGAGGTTGAGTCCATCAATAACAGCCTGGCCTATACCGACTCGATCCGTAACGGGGATGTGGCCAGAACGGATTCCATCATTCGGACCGCACGCGAAATGATCGACCAAAAACCCGATCTGATGAGCGCGCGGAAAATCGTGATCGACTGGCTTGTCCGCAACGAGCTCTGGGATGATGCGATCGACGAGATTGATGCCGCACTGGCCGTAGTGCCGAAGCAGGACAATCTGTACGCGATCCGACTGCGTGCCCTACAGGCTCAGAACAAACACGAAGAGATAGCTTTGCAGCTCAAAGGTATGCTTCAGCTCTACCCCGAGGATGAGGGCGTCGAGGCGATGCTGGTTCAGCATTACATCGACTGGAACGAGCTGGATGCGGCCGAAGAAATTCTGCGCGGGAAGATCGACCCTCAGGCCGAAGATCACATGCCAACTCAACGGCTTATTGCATTCCTGAACGACCATCGCGGTCCCGAGGCCGCCATCAACGAAATTGATGCAATCATCGCACAGGACAGTACAAACGCCGCAAAGCTCCGCGCATGGCGGGCCACTTTGAAATTTCACAGCGGGGACACGCAAACCGCGCTCGCTGAAATGCGCAATCTTCTGGCAGATGCAGAGCGAACCGCGCAGACCCGGGAAAACGAAGTAGAATTTGCCCGGATGCTGTTCAGTGAGGGAAAATCTGAAGAAGCCCGTGCTTTGGTCGAAAAGATTCTTGAAGAAGATCCGAAACAGGTGGGGGCGCTCAAGTTCAAGGCTGCCTGGCTGATTGAGGATAATCAGACCGGTGATGCGATTATCCTGCTGCGCGAAGCCCTGAGCCAGACCCCCCGAGATCCGCAATTGATGACCCTTATGGCCAATGCTCACGAGCGCAACGGCGATCACGAACTGATGGGCGAAATGCTTGCTCTGGCTGCGGAGATGTCCCAGAACGCAGGAGTCGAGGCTGCGCGCTATGGTCAATATCTGCTGTCAAAAAATGACTTGGAAATCGCCCAGAGCGTGTTGCTGGATGCCTTGCGCAAAAGCCCGCAAAATCCGGACCTGCTGTCTCTGCTTGCCCAAACCTATATGCGCCAGCAGGACTGGGACCGCCTGGAAACTGTTCTGAAGTCGCTCGAAGCGCTGACAGACCCCGACGCGCAACGCCTTTCGAACGAGCTCAGGGCATACATGCTGGCCTCCCAGAACCGCTCTGACGACCTGATGGAATTTCTCAACGAATTGGCCGCAGATCCCCAATTCGGCTTGCCCGCTGATATCGCGGTTATCCGACTGATGCTGGCTCAGGACAAACACGAAGAAGCCTTTGCCCGGATCGATCAGAAACTTACGGAAACCCCGGATTCCCTGCCATTGCGCTTTGTAAAGGCACGTGCGCTGGCGGAAGAAGGGGAACTTGACGAGGCCGAACAGATTTATCGCGCGATCAGCGATGAGCGCCCTGACATAACACGGGCATGGGTCGCGCTTCACATGCTGGAAGCCGAGCGTGGCAATATCGAAAAAGCCCAGGATGTCCTGGCCGAGGCACTGATTGCCCTGCCCGAAAACCCCGATCTGCTATTTGTGCAGGCAGCGTTTCACGAACAGGCCGGCGATATGGAGCAGGCCATTGCCGTTTACGAAAAGCTCTACCCCCTCAGTGGCCAGTCGA
>NZ_JBXWSM010000133.1:0-3427 GCF_059613405.1 Ruegeria sp. BHSA118 | reverse complement strand
AACGGAAACAATCGCGCCGATCACCTCAGATTGAGAAAGCGGAAAGGTCAATTCACCGCGTGTGCAGTTTAGTGGTGCCTGCTATCTTGATTTTGTGACAAACTAGTACCCAAGTACTTTTTGTTTATGTGATGTGTTCTTTGTGTAAGGGATTTCTGGTGGTTCAGAGTATGAGTTTGGATAATCTCCGGGGGGCCAGTACGAGGTTTGACAAGGCAGAAGGCAACCGAGGTGCAATGGCGTCCAGCGACGGGTTTTATCTAGATTATTTCGGGCTTGACCGACGGCCCTTCACGCTGCTTCCGGATCCCGGATTCATGTACTGGTCGCCGCTGCACAAGCGCGGTTACTCGGTCCTGCAATTCGGCATCATGAGCTGTGCGCCCATCACCGTGCTGACGGGTGAGATCGGGGCCGGGAAAACAACCCTGGTACAGCATCTCCTCAGCGAGATGGAGCAGTCGATCACGGTTGGGTTGATTTCGAATGCGCAGGGCGGCCGCGGAGAGCTGCTGCAATGGGTCCTGCACGCGCTGGGTCTGCCGATCGAGGCGGATGCAAGCTATGTACAGATATTCCGGGAACTACAGGATTTCCTGGTCGCGGAATATGCAGAAGGGCGGCGTGTGGTTCTGATCTTTGACGAAGCGCAGAACCTGACCGTCGAAGGGTTGGAAGAAATCCGGATGCTGACCAATATCAATTCGAACACGGATGAGCTGATCCAGCTTGTTCTGGTTGGTCAGCCTGAATTGCGCGACATGGTTCTTGATCCCAAGATGCGCCAGCTGACACAGCGCGTGGCCGCAAGTTTTCATCTTGAACGGATGGATGAGTCTTCGGTCGAAGCCTATATCCGGCATAGGATGAAAACGGCTGGCGGTTCAGGCGATGAGTTCACCGAAGAGGCCTGCAAGCAGATTTTCAAACAAACGCGCGGTGTTCCGCGACTTGTGAATCAGTTCTGCGACTTTGCCCTGCTTTATGCCTGGACGAATGAGGCCGAGAAGGTGGATGAAGAGGTTGTGGAGCAAGTGGTCAAAGATGGCGTGTTCTTTGGCGGAAACTCACTCGAGAAGGAGCTGACAGTCTGATATGGGCCCGGTTCGCTATTACTTTTCCATTTTCCTGAGACGGTTTCCGTATTTCCTGATCGTCGCCCTGATCGTGTCTGTAGCGTCATTCATTGTCGCCAGAACGTTGCCTGCCACATATGTCTCGACCATGCGCCTGATCGTTGAATCGCCTCAGATTCCGGGCAATCTGGCGGCCAGTACTGTCACCACACCTGCGGCGGAACAGCTTCAGATCATCGAACAGCGCCTGCTGACCCGTCCGGTCCTTCTGGAGATCGCACGTGAGTTTCAGGTGCTGCCCGATCAGGATGAGGCAAGCCCTGACCAGATCGTCAAAGCCATGCGCAAGAACACCTCGATCTGGACTTCTGGCGGTCTCAATCAGGCCAATCTGATGACAATCACCTTCGAAGCGCGCAGTGGCCAGATTGCGGCAGGTGTGTTGAACAAATACCTGACGGAAATCCAGAAGCTGGATGTCGCCTATCGCAAGGAACGGGCCACAGATACCCTGGCGTTCTTCGAGCTCGAAGTAGAACGGCTGAGCGACGAGTTGAGCCGGCGCAGCG
Source organism: Ruegeria sp. BHSA118 (assembly GCF_059613405.1). Lineage (NCBI taxonomy): Bacteria > Pseudomonadati > Pseudomonadota > Alphaproteobacteria > Rhodobacterales > Roseobacteraceae > Ruegeria > Ruegeria sp. BHSA118. Next base: position 1,782 of record NZ_JBXWSM010000133.1, on the reverse strand, counting down.
CCCGCATTCTCGAGTTCAAGAATGAAAACTCCGGCGCTCTGCCCGACAGCCTGCAATTTCGGCTGGCACAGCAGGGGGCATTGCAGACCAATCTTGAACAGACGGATCAGCAGATCTTTTCACTCAAAGCGCAGCGCGAAAAGCTGGTCAATATCTTCAGTTCAACCGGTCAGGTTGTCGGGGTCTCCCAGCAGAACCTGTCCCCTGCGCAACAACAGCTGAACCAGTTGCGCAATCAACTAGATAATCAGCGTGTGATTTATTCCGAAAACAACCCTCAGATTAAGTTGTTGCAAGCCCGGATCGAAAAGCTTGAGGAAGTGGTTGCCGCCGAACAGGCGACAAACCCAGCCCCGGTTGATGTGCAAACAGGCAATTCGGCCCTTGATCTGCAACTGGCCCAGGTCGACTCGCAGATTTCGGCGTTGGAGGATCAGAAGCGGGTTATGGAAGACCGTCTTAACGCTCTGACGTTGACCATCGATCAGACGCCGGCCAATGCCATCACACTATCTGAACTGCAGCGCGAACATGACAACATCCAAACCCAGTACAATGCCGCAGTCAGCCGTCTGGCCGCAGCCTCGACCGGGGAACGGATCGAGGTCACGTCCCAGGGGCAACGTATTTCCGTCATCGAGCATCCATCCACGCCAAGCGAGCCGGCCAAGCCAAACCGCCTGATGATCGCCGGAGGAGGGGCTGCCTTTGGCATCGCACTGGGGCTGGGGCTTGTGGTTCTGCTGGAGATCCTGAACCGGTCCGTGCGTCGACCCGAAGACCTGATCAACAAGCTTGAGGTCTGGCCGATCGCCACTATTCCCTATGCTCCGTCCCGCGGTGAAGTGTTGATGCAGCGCGCGGTATGGGGTGGGATCATACTGGCCATTCTAATCGGAGTGCCCGCCGGGGTCTGGGCGGTGCATACCTATTACCTGCCCCTCGATCTCATTACCGAGAGAGTGATGGATAAACTGGAGACATACTGGTGAGTATTGTTTCGATTGATTTGGTGAATGTGTGATGGACCGTCTTCAGAAAGCGATTCAAAAGGCGCGCGAGGAACGGCAGAGCCGCGAAAGCCCGGCGCCGGTCATGGAACAACCGCCCCGTCACGCCCCGTCAGAAGACGCCTGTGACGCCCGGTGGCAAAGCGTGTCCGAGATACAGATCGACCCCAAACTTGCCGTGCGCAACCGGCTTGCATCGCTTGCTGGCGGCGGAGACGCCACCCCCTATGACATGTTGCGCACCAAGATGTTGCAGCAGACCCTCTCCAACAAATGGCGCAGGGTGGCATTGACCTCCCCGTACAGCGGGTGCGGCAAAAGCACGACGACGGCCAACCTGGCCTTCAGCCTGGGGCGCCAGGAAGATCTGCGGACGATCGTGATCGATTTCGACATGCGGCGCAGGGGGCTGGCCGAGATTCTGAAGCAAACCGGCAACCACAGCATGGCCGACGTCATTCAGGGGTCGGTGCCGTTTCACGAACATGCGCTGCGGTATGGCAAGAACGTGATTTTCGGGCTGAATTACACGCCCACGCGCAACCCGGCGGAAGTCTTGCAAAGCCGACGGGCGATCGAATTTCTCGAACAGCTCGAGGCGGATTACAAACCCGACGTCATTCTGTTCGACACGCCCCCCCTGATGATGAGCGATGACAGCCACGGCTTTCTCAGGAATGTCGATTGTGCCCTGCTTCTGGCTGCGGCCGAAGAAACCAGCGTCGACCATATCGACGTTGCCGAACAGCAACTGGCGGAACTGACCAGCGTC
>NZ_JBXWSM010000132.1:0-3571 GCF_059613405.1 Ruegeria sp. BHSA118 | reverse complement strand
AAAACCATCTCAGTTCGGATTGGGGTCTGCAACTCGACCCCATGAAGTCGGAATCGCTAGTAATCGCGTAACAGCATGACGCGGTGAATACGTTCCCGGGCCTTGTACACACCGCCCGTCACACCATGGGAGTTGGTTCTACCCGACGGCCGTGCGCTAACCTTTTGGGGGCAGCGGACCACGGTAGGATCAGCGACTGGGGTGAAGTCGTAACAAGGTAGCCGTAGGGGAACCTGCGGCTGGATCACCTCCTTTCTAAGGATGTTCCTAGCATCACAGAGTTCGCTCTTGATCGTGGAACACTTAGCAGAAGATCAACAAACAAAGTTGATCAAACTCATGGACCGAGCCGTCCTCATATCTCTTCAGAACACATCAGGCCTGCAACGCTGTGAGGTCTGGCCCTCTCGGCAGCTTTTGCAAGCAAAAGCGCCTGTCGGGCAACGTCGATTTTGCTTTTGCAAAATCAACTGGGTCGGTAGCTCAGGTGGTTAGAGCGCACGCCTGATAAGCGTGAGGTCGGAGGTTCAAGTCCTCCTCGACCCACCAAGCCATTTTTGCCGTGAGGCAAAAAGGCGATGTCGCGGCAGTTGCTTTTGGTCACAAAAGCAATGAGAGCGACCTTTATGGCCTCAAGTAGCCGAATAGGCGGTAGGCCAAAAAAGATGGGGCCTTAGCTCAGCTGGGAGAGCGCCTGATTTGCATTCAGGAGGTCAGGAGTTCGATCCTCCTAGGCTCCACCATTCCTCGCTTCGCTCGTCATGGTGAAGCCCAGGATTTTTGATGCGCCAATCGTCAAGTCGATTGGCGGTGGCTCCACCATATCGCTTCGATCAGATCGTTAAGCACCTTTGGGTTCTTAACCGTCCGATTGGACGACAGAACAGCATGAGCTGTTCGTCTTTTACATCGTATAGAGAGAAATCAATCAACACTGTTTGATCGCGCCGAGTGTGGCGTTGATCTCGGTCGTTTCCATCATCTGATGGGAGGCACGGTTTGGGTCTAGCCGGCCCTGTCTCGTGTATCGCGACTGAAACGAACAGAGTTGTCCAAGTCTAATATACTAACCCGAGCGACCTGCGTTGATCAGCTGCACGGCTGAGAGACCATATGGGGTTGCTCATTTGTCCTCGTCCAAGTGGCGGGGGCGGGAAATGTATGTTTTTGGTTCAGAAGAATGACTGCCTTTAGTTACCAGCTGGGCGGTCTCGATTGATACATCGTCTGCGAAGAACGAAGTTCGCAGCAGACATCGTGCTCAAGTAGCCGAATAGGCGGTAGCACAACTATCGTGTGTCTTTCTCTTTCTGGATCAAATCAAGCGCGAGAAGGGCGTTTGGTGAATGCCTTGGCAGCAAGAGGCGATGAAAGACGTGATACTCTGCGATAAGCCATGGGGAGCTGAGAATAAGCTTTGATCCATGGATTTCTGAATGGGGCAACCCACTTGAAAGCTTCATATTGTTAGTTTTGCTAATCAATATGTCGCTTAACCAAGTACTTAAGACCTGAATACATAGGGTTTTAAGAGCAAACCCGGGGAACTGAAACATCTAAGTACCCGGAGGAAAGGAAATCAATTGATACTCCCCTAGTAGCGGCGAGCGAACGGGGACCAGCCGAGCCGGATAAGTGACTAGAACACGTTGGGAAGCGTGGCCATAGCGGGTGACAGCCCCGTATAGGAAGCTTTGACGGACGTATTAAGTAGGGCGGAACACGTGAAATTCTGTCTGAAGATCGGAGGACCACCTTCGAAGGCTAAGTACTCCTTGCTGACCGATAGCGAACCAGTACCGTGAGGGAAAGGTGAAAAGCACCCCGACGAGGGGAGTGAAACAGTACCTGAAACCGAACGCCTACAATCAGTCGGAGCCCCCTTGCGGGGTGACGGCGTACCTTTTGTATAATGGGTCATCGACTTGGTCTCACGAGCAAGCTTAAGCCGTTAGGTGTAGGCGTAGCGAAAGCGAGTCTTAATAGGGCGCATGAGTTCGTGGGATCAGACCCGAAACCGAGTGATCTAGGCATGGCCAGGTTGAAGGTAAGGTAACACTTACTGGAGGACCGAACCCACATCCGTTGAAAAGGATCGGGATGAGCTGTGCCTAGGGGTGAAAGGCCAATCAAACTCGGAGATAGCTGGTTCTCTGCGAAATCTATTTAGGTAGAGCGTCATCCGAATACCCCGGGGGGTAGAGCACTGGATGGGTAATGGGGCCCCACAGGCTTACTGATCCTAACCAAACTCCGAATACCCGGGAGTACTAGATGGCAGACACACTGCGGATGCTAACGTCCGTAGTGGAGAGGGAAACAACCCTGACCTACAGCTAAGGCCCCCAATTCATGGCTAAGTGGGAAAGCAGGTGGGACGACCAAAACAACCAGGAGGTTGGCTTAGAAGCAGCCATCCTTTAAAGATAGCGTAACAGCTCACTGGTCTAAATAAGTTGTCCTGCGGCGAAGATGTAACGGGGCTCAAGCCATGAGCCGAAGCTTAGGATGCCGTAAGGCATGGTAGCAGAGCGTAGTGTGACATAGAACTCATCCGTATTTGCATCCACCTGTGAAATATCAGCGGGTGTAATGACGGATCGAGTTCTTTCGATGAAGCCGGCCTGTGAGGGATCCGGTGGAGAGATCACTAGTGAGAATGATGACATGAGTAGCGACAAAGAGTGTGAGAGACACTCTCGCCGAAAGTCCAAGGGTTCCTGCTTAAAGCTAATCTGAGCAGGGTAAGCCGGCCCCTAAGCCGAGGCCGAAAGGCGTAGGCGATGGGAACTAGGTTAATATTCCTAGGCCAGGAGGATGTGACGGATCACAGGTGTAGTTCAATCTTATCGGATTGATTGGGCTGCTGAGTGGTTCCTGGAAATAGCCCTCCATCAGACCGTACCCTAAACCGACACAGGTGGACTGGTAGAGCATACCAAGGCGCTTGAGAGAACGATGTTGAAGGAACTCGGCAAAATACCTCCGTAAGTTCGCGAGAAGGAGGCCCGGTTCCTAGGCAACTAGGGGCTGGGGGCACAAACCAGGGGGTGGCGACTGTTTATTAAAAACACAGGGCTCTGCGAAGTCGCAAGACGACGTATAGGGTCTGACGCCTGCCCGGTGCCTGAAGGTTAAAAGGAGAGGTGAGAGCCTTGAATTGAAGCCCAGGTAAACGGCGGCCGTAACTATAACGGTCCTAAGGTAGCGAAATTCCTTGTCGGGTAAGTTCCGACCTGCACGAATGGCGTAACGACTTCCCCGCTGTCTCCAACATCGACTCAGCGAAATTGAATTGCCTGTCAAGATGCAGGCTTCCCGCGGTTAGACGGAAAGACCCCGTGCACCTTTACTACAGCTTCGCACTGGCATCAGGATTGTGATGTGCAGGATAGGTGGTAGGCTTTGAAGCAGGAACGCAAGTACCTGTGGAGCCTCCCTTGAGATACCACCCTTCGCACTCTTGATGTCTAACCGCGGTCCGTTATCCGGATCCGGGACCCTGCGTGGCGGGTAGTTTGACTGGGGCGGTCGCCTCCTAAAGCGTAACGGAGGCGCGCGAAGGTTGGCT
>NZ_JBXWSM010000131.1:0-3694 GCF_059613405.1 Ruegeria sp. BHSA118 | reverse complement strand
CTCGCGCAGGAATTCGGGGTTATAGACAATCTCGATCGCCTGACCCGTCTGATCGCCCAGATAGCTGTGAAAGATCGGCTCGATCAGCTGCCGCACCGTGCCCGGCCGGAAGGTGGACCGATAGGCCACAGTCAGCGGCCGCGCGCGGTCGGGAGAGACGGCCTTGGCAATCTGCCGCGTCACCTCGGCCACGAAATTCATGTTGTGCGACCCGTCAGTGGAACTGGGCGTGCCGACGCAAACGATGGCCAGATCCACATCCCTGAGGTCTGGAATTTCAACCGTGGCGCGGATCAGGTTCCTGGCCAACGCCTCGGTCAGCAGCTCGGCCACCTTGGGTTCCTTGATCGGGGGCTGCCCGGCATTGATTTCCGAGACCTTGTCGGCATTCACATCGACGCCGATCACCTCATGCCCCTCACGGGTCAGACAGCATGCTGCCGTGAACCCCACATACCCCAGACCAAAAATCGCAATCTTCATACCATTACACCGTTTTGAACTCCGACTTCCGGGCACTGGCCGCCACCGGAAACATATCAGGCATCACATACTTGACGCGCTTGCCCATGAGGAGCCTGATCTGAGACACTGAGTCAGAAATTCTCCTTGAAACAGCAGATAACTTTCGGACACTAGACCCGCAGGTATCACCGAGTATGAAACAACCTTCTGACATTGAAAGAAAATCATGTGATTTCGACATAAAAAAGCGCGGTTTTCCTTGAGTAACAGCGACCCCGCCCAATTGCCAGAATGGCACTTCTCTATCTGGTTGGAATACCTGGGAGAGGAGATAAAAAGGAAACACTAACCCGTTATTCTGTTGTTTGTTTTGAATGTGGAAAGACAAAGCTGTTGAAGCCTTCGCCTAAATCCGAACCGACCGGTGCCGCCGTCCCGCGCGGCTCACCCCTTGTCGTCGGGGCCGCAGCGCTGTTTGCGTCGGGTGTTTTCAGCCAGATTCTTGGTCTGCTGACGCTTATCGTCACTGCCCGCCTGCTGACCCCGACGGATTTCGGTGTAATCGCCTATTTCGTCATCGCAGTGGCCTTGCTTGAAATCGCGCAGCGGGCGGTTTCCATGACCCTGATCCGGCAACCCGAGGTAACCGAAGCGCACCTCAATACAGTTTTCACGATGCAGCTGCTGCTGGGCACTTCCGCCGCTGGCCTGATCTGGATCAGTGCACCCCTGATGGGATTTCTGGGCTTACCTGCCCTGACCGAGCTGATACCCGCCTTATGCCTGATCGCCATCGTCAGTTCGCTCAAAAGCACACGGTTTCCCTTGCTGGAAAGGGATCTGAGGTTTGGATTCGTGGCTGGTGAAGAAGCCATCAGCCGCATCACATACACGTTGTTCGCAGTATGCCTTGCCTGGTTCTGGCGCGATTTCTGGGCCATTGTGGCAGCCAATTTCCTGACCCAGGTCGCACGCGTCATCTGGTCCTTTTCCGTCGCACCGATGCGGCCCCGGCTGACGCTCAGATGCTGGCATGACTGTATCGACGTATCATCATGGTCACTGGGCGCACAGATCACGCAATTCCTGACGACCAACATGCCGCAAATCATTATCGGAGCCACGTTGGGGCTGGCGGATGCGGGTATTTTCAGAATCGGCTTTCGCCTTGTGTCACTGTTCACCAGCCAGGTCATCGGGCCACTTGAGCGGGTGATCTATCCCGGGCTTGCCAGCATCTCCAGAGCTCAGGGCAACGACCGCGAAGCCTTTGAACAGGCCAATGCCATTCTGCTGGGCATCATCATTCCCGTCAGTGTCGGAATGGCGCTGGTCGCAAATCACCTGATCGTCGTGGTAGCCGGATATGAATGGCTGGCGGCCTCTCAGGTCATCTGGGTGCTCGCCCCGCTCAAGGCCATTGAAACGCTACAGGCCAATGTCCGTTCGGCAAGCTATGTGCAGGGTGACACGAAACGGCTGTGCCTGCGCAACAGTATCCTGCTGGTCGTAACAACCATACTGGTGCTGCTGGGATCCAACTATGGATTTGTGGGCGCGATCCTCGGATCCGGCGCAGCCAGCCTGTTCGCGATTGGCCTGGCGCTGGTCATGGCCAAGGATTTTGGAACCGGGGGGCTTCTCACGCCCATTCTCATGGCCTGGCGCACCTTCGCCGCGGCCATTGCAATGGTCACCGCGGTTCTCATCGTCAGCAGCGCCTATGGCAGTGGCGACGCAATCGGCTGGGCTTACGATTCAGCCGAAGACCTGCCCCTGCTGCGCATCCGCTTTGCCGTCAAGGTCATCGTCGGCGTGTTCACCTATATCGCGACCCATCTGTTGCTTTGGCAGCTGTCAGGGCGCCCAAAGGGATTTGAAAGCCTGGCGCTCGAACTCGCATCGAAACTGCGCAACAGGATTGTCACCAGGGTGTCCTGAGTCACACTCACCCCTGCAATGCCCGCTTCAGCTCCGAGACGATGTAATCGACATGCGCCTCGGAAAGATACTGGTGCAGCGGCAGTGACACGGCGTCATTCTTAAGCGCCATCGCTTCGGCCTGTCCGGTCCAGTCGAGATTGCGGTTGAATCCCGCCCACCAAGGTGTTGCCCCGATCCCGCTGTGTTGCAAAGCCTGCACGACACGGTCGCGCTCCTCCACCAACACCGGCATGTTCAGCGGGCAGGTGTCGGCCGTCAGCTCGGGCACAAGCATGCGCACACCCGCGGCATCAGTCAGAAGTTCACGGTACCTTTCCCAGTTTGCCCGGCGCGTTGCGATGGCCTCGGATACGGAAAACGCCCGCAAGGGGCGGGCCGCAAACGCGCTCATACGGGTGCTGCGCAGAGCCGGGTCAAAGTAGTAATGGCTTGGAATATCTTCCAGTTCTCTCTCAGGGCACATGTCCACGGGGATTTGTCCGCCCCCCCGCAACGCCTGCACCAGCCCTTTCAGGCGCGCTGTACCAAGCACATTGCCCAGCCCGGCCCGCAGCAGCATCTTGGTGACCATCTTGCGGGGGGGCGGGCGTGTAAACGGATGCTCAGCATGCAGATCCGGCGCGTTGATCACCAAGGCGCCGCCGCCCAAAACCGGAACAAACTTGTAAAAACAGAAGACCGAGACGTCACCCACCCGGCCTTCGGCGGGGGTCTGACCACTCAGCAGGCTTAGCGCGCAATCCTCGATCAACCGCAACCCGTGCCGGTCACACAGCGCCCGCAGCCCGGTCAGTGAGGGCTGGATCACGCCGAAATAATGCGTCACGTAAATCGCCCGCGTGCGCTTCGTGATGAGCGGTGCAATACGATCCGGATCAGCCAGTAAATTGTCCGAGACAGGATACAGCCGGACCGAAAGGCCCGCGTCGATCAGCGGGTCAACCTCTGAGCCGCAATTATAGGCTGGCACCAAAACCTCGTCCCCGGGCTGCAAGGCCAAAAGATCACAGGCCGCCCGGATCGCCACGCGGGTATTGAAACTCCAGAAAACCGAGCGATTCCGAAACAGGGCCGTATATCCGCCTGCCGGGTCCCGGCGAAACAGATTGGCAAACTGCATGGGCGGGTCGCCGCAATAAAGCGCGGTCTCATGTGTGTCGCTGCTCATGCCACCCCCGCATTTCAGTACTGCCGCCAAGTCCGATGATGTGTCAGGCGGTATTCATTACAGTGCCCAACCGGTGAAAACCCCGTTTTCAGGATATTGAGCCTGGAAGGTAAATTG
>NZ_JBXWSM010000130.1:0-3588 GCF_059613405.1 Ruegeria sp. BHSA118 | reverse complement strand
CTTGATAAACGGCGCGCGGGCCAGTTTCGCCAGACGGCGGCTGATTTCGGTCTTGCCGACGCCGGTGGGGCCGATCATCAGGATGTTCTTGGGATAGACTTCCTCGCGGATGTCGTCCGGCAATTGCTTGCGGCGCCAGCGATTGCGTAGGGCGACGGCCACGGCACGCTTGGCGTCGTTCTGCCCGATGATGAAGCGATCCAGTTCCGAGACAATCTCTCGCGGGGTCAGGTCGGTCATGTTTAATTCTATCCGTTTGTTTCGCAACGGAACCTAATCATAAGACACAAAAACACAAGCTGATCACGGAAAACTCACACGTAGCACACGGAAATTGGCGGCGATGTGAATCGTCACTGAACGGTGTGTGCCCCATAGTCTTACTTGACGGGCAGGTCGCCCGCGACATTCATATGGAGATACCTTATCATGATGACTCGTCGTTCGCTTTTTGCGAAAGCTGCCGCCACGGGCGCTGCCCTTGCTTTGGTTGGCACCCGGGCTGCTTTCGCCGGAGGTGCCAAAAAGAAAGGCACGTTTGAAGGCAGGTCGAACCACATCACCAGCGGATCGGTCAAGCTGGTCAAGGACGGCGAGCGTTACATCGTCGAGCTGGGCGATGATTTCTCGCTGGACGGCGGCCCTGACCCGCGGGTGGCCTTCGGGAAGGATGGGACCTATGCGCCCGACACCAAGCTGGGCGCGCTGTTGAACTTGACCGGCAGCCAATCCTACGCTGTTCCGCCAACCATGGATGTTTCTGGCTACAATGAGGTGTACATCTGGTGCGAGGTCGCGGGTGTGCCGCTGGGTGTTGCATCGCTGAAGTAATTGTTTCGGTCAGCGGCCGGGTCTTCCGGTTGCTGACGCACCGTTAGGTAACAAAGTCGTCGTCTGTTACACTCGTCCCAAGGCATTGGAGCCGGGGACGAATTTGATGACGAAAATTGCCAAGATTACCCTTCTGTTTGTGGTGTTTGTGGATCTGATCGGACAGGGGCTGGTCTTTCCCATCATCAACTCGCTGATCATGGAAACGAAATCCGGGTTCCTGCCCGAAAACACGCCCGAGGGGCGCAGGCACTTCTATTACGGCCTCGTGATCGGGTGCTTTTTCCTGTCGTGGTTTCTGGGTGTTGTCTATGTTTCGAAAGTATCGGATTCGATCGGGCGCAAGAACGCTTTGCTGGTGTGCCTGGGCGGTGCTCTGGCCGGGTATGCCCTGACGATTGCCGCGCTTTATCTCAACAACCTTCTTCTGCTGATCGTCGGGCGTTCGATCACCGGATTCACTGCGGGCAACCAACCCATTGCGCAAGCGGCGATGATCGACGGCAGCACCGACGCGACAGACCGGGACCGGAACATGGGTTATATCGTGACGGGCGTCAGCTTTGGTCTTGTGGGCGGGCCGATCATCGGTGCGGTCTTGTCTGACGCCGCCCTGCTGGGCGGCTTCGCCACGCTGAGAACGCCTTTCTACGGCGCATTTGTCCTTGTGCTGATTGCAATCTTTCTGGTCCTGTTTTTCTTCCAGGATACCCGAACGGATCGTGCGCCCTTTGTTTTCCGTCCCCGTGACATAACAGACAGCCTGATGGCGGTGCGTGGTCATCCGATGGTGTTGAAGATCCTGCCGGTCTATTCGTTCTTCATGATCGCCAATGTCACCTTCTACGTCTTTGTCGACAATTTCCTGACCAGCGCCTTCGGATACGGAGTCATCGGTGGCAGCGTGGCGATGGTCGTCATCGGTGTGGCGCTGGCTTTCTCCAGCACGTTTCTGGTGAAGCCTGCGCAGGAGAAGTTCAGCAAACATGCGATAATCCACACGTCACTCATCGCCATGGTGATTTGCGGCTTCGCATTCGCCTTCAGCCCAAGCGGCGTGTTCAGCTATGTGCCGGTCTTTTTCTTCTATTTCCTGTTCGGAATCGCCTACCCCACCATGCTTGGGCTGTTCTCTTCCAGCGTCAGCGAAGCGGATCAGGGCTGGGTTATGGGTGTGACCACTGCCGTGTTCTGCCTTGCGGGTGGGATCATGTCGCTGATTGGGGGCGGATTGATGAGCATCGATATCCGCGTGCCCTATTACATCGTGATCATCGCAGCGATCATTGGCCTGATCGGCATGCATCGCCGCTGGAAAGGAAAGGAGATCTCGGCGCTGTTAGCCTGAGATCGTCTCAACCGTCAGCTTGCCATTGGTATAGACGCAGATATCGGCCGCGATGGCCATTGCCTGACGCGCCACCTCTTCCGCCGATTTGTCACTGTCCATCATCGCGCGGGCAGCGGCCAGGGCAAAATTGCCCCCGGATCCGATGGCAGCCACGTTGTGTTCAGGTTCCAGCACGTCACCCGCCCCGGTGATCACGAACAAGTCCTTGCCGTCCGTGACGATCAGCATCGCTTCGAGCTTTTGCAGGTATTTGTCGGTGCGCCAGTCCTTGGCCAATTCCACAGAAGCACGGGCAAGTTGGCCCGGTGTCGCCTCGAGCTTGGCCTCCAGCCGTTCCAGCAACGTGAAGGCGTCGGCCGTCGACCCGGCAAAGCCGGCGACAACTTCGGACCCTCCGGGGGACAGGCGACGCACCTTGCGGGCCGTGCCCTTGATCACGGTTTGACCCAGGCTGACCTGCCCATCACCGGCTATGACAATCTGACCGTCTTTCTTGACGCCAATGATCGTCGTGCCGTGCCAACCGGGAAAGTCGTTGTCTGCCATGATCGTCTCCGTTTTCGCTGGCGGTATATATGGGCTGGCTCGCAGGTTGGCGCAACCCGTTCTTCAATTGCCCAAAAGATATGCAAAAAACGCATTCCGGGGTTACCGGACCAGCAATTGTGAGTCCGGGCATGCAGAACTACATGGGGCGTACAACCGACAACGGGTCGGCTGTTTCTTCACAAAGGACCGCGCACATGGCAACCACAGCTAACATTCATGCGCCGCTCGGAGCAGCTACCATCCTGCACGTAGTGGACGCGTTCATCAATGTCGTCAACACCGTTGTCGAATGGAAAGAATCCCGCAAAACCCGCAAACTCCTGTCGGAACTCAGCGACGCTCAATTGGACGATATCGGCCTGAACCGCGCAGACATCGCCGATTTCTGATGGCCCCACAGATCGCCAATTCATGACAGCCGCACGGATTTCCGAGCGGCTTTTTCTTTCTTCAGCCTTGAAGGTATTTTCCGGCAAGATCAGGCAGAAAAGCCTCGATCGCCGCAGTTGCAACCACGTGCCGCGTTCCCGCTTCTTCGTCGACAACGTCAAGCCCACCTTTGACTGCGCGAACCTCGGCCCTGCCCCGCGGCAGATCCGAGGCAACCAGATCGCAATCCACCTGTTCGGGCTCCTGCACGCCGATCGTGACGCTGACGCGCATTTCGGAATGGTCGATCCCCAGTTTTGAAAACAACGTGATGGATGAATGGTGCAAAGCATCCTGCACCGCGCGGCGGGCTGCCTTGGTATAGTCCCGGCCATACAGGTCGTTACCTGTTCCCATCTCCAGAATGATGCGTTTTTCACTCATTGTGCGGGCTCCATGTCGAAGGAAACGATCAGGGAAGCGTTGGC
>NZ_JBXWSM010000129.1:0-3746 GCF_059613405.1 Ruegeria sp. BHSA118 | reverse complement strand
GTCGGGCGTCAGGTCGCGGATCAGGCCGATCTGATTGGTGGCCGGGTAGATGTTTTTGACGAAACCCCACCCCCGCGCAGCGGCGCAGAAGCGTTCGAGGCTGTTTTTGCATTCAACTTCCGCAGGTATATCGAGGTTCAGGGATTTTCCGGTGCCGGCAACCTGCTGACCCGACGCGATGTGTTTGATGCGATCGGCGGGTTCATCAACGGTGTCTCGGAAGATCGGGAATGGACCATGCGCGCGGTCGCGCGCGGGTATAGCCTGATCTATCGGGACGACTTTCGTGTCAGCCATCCATCCCGGCAGAACTGGCCCGCGCTCAAGGCCAAGTGGCGGCGCACCACACAAGAGGCATATCTGCTGCACGGCACCAACGCCGCCGCTCGCATACGGTGGGCGATCCGTGGATTGGCCATGCCGGCCAGTGCAATTGTGCACACCCCGAAAATCCTCAGCAGCGACAAGCTGTCCACGGCGGGCGAAACCAGCCGGGCGATCATCACGTTGTTCCGGCTCAGATGTCAGCGGATGATCTGGATGTTGCGCCAGGCGGCAGGTCGCAACATCTGATCAAAAGAAAAGGGACCGCGAAACGGCCCCTTGTCCTGTTTGTCAAGTTTGTGTGTCGCTCAGGCGGCCTTGCGGCGACGCGTCAGAGCCAGACCACCAAGCGCTGTCAGAAGCAGCAGACCACCGGCGGGCAGCGGAACTGGTGCGACGTCGAAATCAAACGTAACCGGCACCGGATTGCCATTGGCATCGGTCGCCCCTTGAGAGTTGGCCCAGCTAAACACCAAATTCTGGCTCAAGGTGTTCGGGCTGACGCTGCTGAACAGCGTGCTGAGTGTCGTCTGAACACCACCCAGAACCGACGTCGATGCCAGCACGTTGGCCGGGTTCAAGGCGTCGACCCAGCTCACCGTCAGACCTGTGAACGTGCTCAGCAGATTGATGGTGATCGAAGCGTTCGCAACACCAAAAAGAGGATCAATGGGCGACTGGAAGTTGATCATGTAAACCCCGGGTCCACCCATCGTGGAAACCGTACCGGAGAAGAGCGTGTCGGAGGTGATGTCATATCCACCCCCCGGCAGAGGACCACCACCCGCTGACACCGAGGTCAGAGCGCTGGCCGATCCGGCCATCATCACAGCAGTAGCAAGCCCCGCCGCCATCATCTTAAAAGTTCTAAACATACAAAGTCCCACCTTTGATTTTTATACACACAACCCGCTCGAAATCTCGGCAGGGCACCTACCGCATTTATTGATAATTCATTTCTATTTGATTGCGAAGGATTTTTCTCGGAATTGTGGCTTTTTATGGGCGCAAAGGCCGATTGCTCAGCACAATGGATGCCCAAATTACAGTTTGTTTCCCCATCGTGAACCAGAATCACCCGAATAAGGCGAATCTGCGTCTGGAGAACATGCCAACTTTCCGGCGATTCCGAGCGTTTTCACACTGCACCAAGCATAATCCGAGCCGGTTCAGGCAATGCAGAACCACGCCCGATCACTCTGTCATGAAATGCAGCAGGCGCGCCTTTTCACATGACGGGCGCCCCCGTGTCGCACAAGGCAGGAAACAATACAAACCATTCCCGCACACTGTCCACCTTCGGCCCGCCACAAGGACCCTGCGGATCGCGACAGAAGGGAAAAAGGCCACAAACCCGGGTTCCGCCATATTTCTTCTTCGACGGTCCGAAAGTTTCGTGTAGCTTTGGATTGTTATTGTACCAAGTTCAGGCACGCATTTTCAATCGGAAGCCCTTGTTTAGCCGTTTGTCCATTGTGCCTGCCTATTTAGCGAGGAGACATTGCGCATGGGTGTTGGCCAGAACATAGCCGCTGAGAATGCGAACTGGACCTTTGGGGGCAGTGTTCCCGATACGTTTGTCGACCACATCAAATTGTCTGTTCCTCTTTATGAAATGGGTCACGGCCTGATCTGTCAGGTTTCCGATTTCTTCGTCCGCAATGACAGTCTCTGCTATGAAATCGGCACATCGACCGGAGAGTTGATCCGCAAGCTGGCAGAACATAATGCGGGAAAGCCTGACGCACGCTGGATCGGCATCGATGTCGAACCTGAAATGGTGAAGGTCGCCGAAGCTCATTGCGCGGATGTCCCGAACATTTCCATTCTTCATGACGATGCCCGTCATATGGAGATGGAAAAGGCGGACATGATCGTCAGCTATTATACCATGCAGTTCATCCCGCCCCGGTACCGGCAGGAACTGTTCACCAAGATCTACAACACCCTGAACTGGGGCGGTGCGTTTGTCATGTTCGAAAAGGTCCGGGGGCCGGATGCGCGGTTTCAGGATCTTGTGACCCAGCTCTACAACGAATTCAAAATCGGCAACGGATTCTCAAGCGAGGAAATCGTCGAAAAGGCGCGCAGCCTGAAAAGCGTGCTGGAACCGTTTTCCACCCAGGGCAATCTGGATCTGCTGGGCCGGGCCGGTTTCAAGGATGTGATGAGTATTCAGAAGTATATTTGTTTTGAAGGTTTTCTTGCTATCAAATGATTGCTTAACGCCATGCCGGCAGAGACCGGAGTGGGATAACACCGCTTATGGCCCGATTGATGGAGGCTGCCGAGGACGCTGATGAACGCGCCTGATTTTGATCCCTGTGAAATGGCACCGGAAGACGGGCTGAATGCGATAGTTGCTTGCTTTCAGCACACCGTACTTGCGGCGAAGCTGGTCGCAGAACGGACATGACCGTGTCGGCTCTTTCGGACAAGCCATCTTGGACGGTCGGGGCTTTCCTCCTGTTGATCGCGGCGCTGCTGGTCTGCCTGTCCGTTCTCATGATCAATGGCGGGCCGCTTTATTACTTCGATACCGGCAGTTACATCCGGCAGGGAAATGTGGCCTTGAGCAGTTTCCTTCCGCCGACAGCTGACAGCGTTGCGGCAGGTGTAACCCACACCGCCGATGAGGATAACACCGCAACCGGATCACGGTCACTGATCTATGGCCTCATCATGGCTGCGCTTGTTCGGATCGATGCCCTGTCCGTCCTTCCGGTATTGCATCTGGTTGCTACGCTGCTGGCCGTCTGGATGCTGGCGCGAACCGCTGGCCGGTCGCCGGGCGGGGCACCGAACACAACCATTATGACCGCAGTGCCTTTGCTGGTGGCAGCCAGCACTTCATTGCCGTTTTATGTCGCCTACATGATGCCGGATATTTTTGCACCGGTGCTGCTGATCGTGATTGCCTCACTGACGGCCTTTGGGCGGATAATGCAAACCTGGGAGCTTTTGCTCATATCCGCTCTGGCCCTGTTCAGCGCCCTTCTGCACCCGTCTCATCTGGCGGTTGCGGCGTTAATGATACCTTTTGTCGCTTTGGCCGCGCCCTGGGGGAAAAGACCACGACGCTGGCGTGCAACGATCCTGATGATGATGATTCTGGCGCTGGCACTGGCCGAGCGCAAGGCCTTTCAGGTCACCGTGGAAATCGCCACCAACAAAGAGGTCGTCTATACGCCGCATATCACCGCGCGGCTCATCGTTGACGGGCCGGGCATGGATTATCTGGACGAGGTCTGTCCGAATGCCGAAGTGCCCACCTGCGCGCTACACGAAGCGCTGTCGTGGTCAGATGACCCCTACAGGCTGACACCCTCCCATATCATTTTCGAACGCTCGCCCAACCTGGGTTCTTTCCGGCTCATGTCGCCCGAAGATCAGAAACGGGTTGCCCTGTCCCAACGGGAATT
>NZ_JBXWSM010000128.1:0-3828 GCF_059613405.1 Ruegeria sp. BHSA118 | reverse complement strand
CGTCCACCAACAGGATTTTCTTGAGTTGAGCCATTTCCCGATCCTCCAAACGCTTTTCCATCACTTGCGCGCGGAATATGCAATCAACAAGATTTGCTGCAACGGTTTCACGCCTTCGTGTCAGAGTTGGCAGAAATGTTTCACATTTCCTTTCGAAACAGCTAGGAGAAAGGCTGAGCGTTATAGGGTAACATAGATGAGCCTCATTCCCGATATCACCGAACTTCTTGCCCGGGCCCGGGCCGATCTGCGCATGGGCGTTCCAGTGGTGCTGACCGATGACAGCGGCTTTAGCGTTGTGGCGATCTCTGCGGAAACGCTCAACCCGCAGCGCCTGGCTGATCTGAAAAAGCTCGGAGACCCGGTGGTGGCCATTACCGGGCGACGGGCCGAAACACTCAAGGCGCGGGCCTATGACGGCGATCTTGCGCGCGTTTCGATTCCCGCCGATGCAGACATCACTTGGGTGCAGGCAGTTGCTGATCCCTCTGACGATCTGAACGCGCCGATGAAAGGTCCGTTGATGACCGAGCGCCACGGTAACGCCAATTTGCACCGCATCGCGATTGCGTTGGCCAAGTCCGCGCGCATACTTCCCGCTGCGGTCGTCGTACCGGTCGAAGATGGCCGGGCCTTTGCGGTATCGAACGGCCTGACCTGCATTGACCACACGCGCGCCGCCCCGCATCTGGCGGACCGCAGCGCCCTGCATGAGGTGGTTGCCGCGCGTCTTCCGATGGAAGTATCCGAGGCCGGTCGCCTGCATGTTTTTCGCCCCGAAGATGGCGGAGAAGAACATTACGCGGTCGAAATAGGCCGCCCGGATCGGGACAAACCAGTGCTGGCCCGATTGCATTCCGCCTGTTTCACGGGCGATCTGATGGGCAGCCTGAAATGCGACTGCGGTCCGCAATTGCGGGGCGCGCTGGCACAAATGGGGACCGAAGGGGCTGGCGTTCTTCTGTATCTGAACCAGGAAGGGCGTGGAATCGGGCTGGCCAACAAGATGCGCGCCTATTTTCTTCAAGATCAGGGTTTTGACACGGTGGAAGCAAACCACAGGCTGGGATTCGAGGATGATGAGCGTGACTTCCGACTCGGCTCGGATATCCTGAAATCTCTGGGCTTCAACGCGGTGCGCCTGCTGACCAACAACCCTGCCAAGATCTCGATGATGGAACGCACAGGGATCGCCGTGACCGAGCGCGTTCCTTTGAAAGTGGGTGAAACCGCGCATAACCGGGGGTACCTGGCCACGAAAGCCGCGAAATCCGGGCACCTGTTGTGACCCCAGCCGATCTTGTGCTCACCCCACGTGGCGTTCGCTTTCTTGGCAGGACCATCCCCTGCTCGATTGGCAAAGGCGGATTGAGCAACACGAAACACGAGGGTGACGGGGCGACACCTACCGGATGCCATCGAATCGTCGGCATGCTCTACCGACCCGACCGGCTGGTCGCCCCCAACTTCTGGGCGATTCCGATTGGGCCGCAGGACTTGTGGTCGGATGACGTCGAGGACAGCCACTACAATCACATGGTGCCTGCCCCTTATGCGTTCAGTCATGAAAAACTGCGCCGGGCTGATCCACTTTACGATCTGGTCCTGTTGACCGACTGGAACTGGCCGAATGCCGTTCCCGGCAAGGGATCGGCGATTTTTCTGCACCAGTGGCGCAGGCCCGGCTACCCGACCGAGGGCTGCATTGCCTTTCGCCGGGACCATCTGCACTGGATTGCAGGGCGAATTGCCGTTGGAACGCGCCTGATCATCCCTGAAGTTTGACCCGCTCGCCGAAAATGGCGGAACCGACGCGAACATGGGTGGCGCCCAATGCGATGGCTTGTTCAAAGTCGCTGCTCATCCCCATCGACAATCCCTCCAGCCCGTTTCGTGCGGCGATCTTGGCCAAGAGGGCGAAATGCAAAGTGGGTTCTTCATCGACCGGCGGGATGCACATCAACCCACGCACCGGCAGGTCCAGCGATCGGCATTCCGCGATGAACTCGTCCGCATCCGCAGGAAGAACGCCTGCCTTCTGCGCTTCTTCACCCGTATTGACCTGAATGAAAAGGTCGGGGCAGTATCCCACCTCTTGCGCCAGCCGCGCCAGGGTTTTGGCCAGTTTGGGGCGATCGACCGAATGAATCGCGTCACACAGTTCCATCGCCTGCCTGGCCTTGTTGGTCTGCAACGGGCCGATGAGATGCAGATCGACGGCATCGAACTGCTGTTTGAAAGCGGGCCATTTGCTGGCCGCCTCCTGTACGCGATTCTCACCAAAACATCTGTGGCCCTGCTCCAGCACCGCCTGAACCCGCTCATTCGGTTGTACTTTGGATACAGCGATCAGTTTGACGGAACCGGCAGGGCGGTCCGATCTGGCTTCGGCATTTGCAATGCGTGCGGTGATTTCTTGCAACGACATGGGGCCCTCAATCTGTCTTTGGCGCAGAAAAACACCAAGTCGACGCAAAAGAAAAGGGCGAGTCCGAAGACCCGCCCTCAAACCTTGCGGTTCAGATCAGCTTAGAAGTTGAACTGAGCACCGAAGTCAGCAACGATTGTGTCGCTTGCGCAGCTGTCGCAGTCGTTGCGGCCGATACCACCGCGCAGCGATGCACCACCACCCAGGTCGTAGATCGCACCGATAGCAACCTGCTGAGTGTCAGCAGAGGCGTTACCGTCACCATAGGTGAACAGCAGGGTGGTTGCAGCGCCCAGGTTGTAGGCAGCCGACAGACCCCATGCAGTACCGTCGGTCGAAGCAACCTCAGTTGCGTCGTCCGCGACAAACAGGGTACCCGAGAAGTCACCCCATTCGCCACCCAGGGTCAGAACGGTCAGGCTCGGATCGGGGCCTGCGCCACCGTCGGTCTGACCATAGGCCAGAGCGGCAGTGATGTTGTTGAAGGTGTAGGTTGCGCTGATGTCCCAGCGGTCTGCGTCAACGGTGGTCGAAGCGGCACCACCAGCTGCAACAGTTGTAACCTGCGCTTGGTCATAAGATGCACCAAACGAGAAGTCACCAACCGAATACTGGAAGAACACAGCGTTCGAACCCGAACCGGTCGACGAGTAAGCCAGGAAGCTGTAGTCAACGCCCGAGTACTGACCTGCGAACAGTTCCAGACCAACTTCGTTGCCGTAGTAGTTTGCCAGGTTGTCAAACGAACCTGCGACGTTGCCCGCGTCAACACGCAGACCGCCGTAGATGACCGAGAAGCGTGCGCCGTTCAGGCCGGCCGAGTTTGCTTCACCGGTGCTGCTGTTTTCGTCGGCTTGCAGACGAACACGGCCTTCAAAGCGTACACCACCGTCGGTTTCTGCGACGCCGTCGATGTTCAGACGGAAGCGCGAGACCAGGATAGCGTCGTCAGACTGTGCGGTCGAAGTTGCGGAGACGTCATCGGCTGTGCCCATCAGGCCGTCTGCGCCAGGTCCGTTAACGGTTGTGGTTGCGGTACGGTCTTCAACGTAGCCAATACCAAAACGGCCGTAACCGCTGAAGTTAACTTCAGCTGCTGCAACGCCTGCGGTCGCGATCAGCGCCGTCGATGCGAAGAGAACTTTTTTCATCTTGTTTCCCTCGGTTTCATTCAAAAGAGTTATCTACTCGACACATGCCTCGGCATATGTCTCAGCACGGACACCGTTTCGCTCTTTTTGCCCCCGTTGCGCAAGCTTGGCATAAACCCGGTCACGTCATTGGGGTCAGATTGGTGCAAGGATGCCACAGTTCCTTTTCGCCCGGATAAGGCGGGCACGCTTACATTTCAGAAGAATAGGCTTGTTGCAGCGAGGGTCCTTGGCTAGGAGTATGCCCTG
>NZ_JBXWSM010000127.1:0-3910 GCF_059613405.1 Ruegeria sp. BHSA118 | reverse complement strand
GTGGCCGCTTATGGCCACACACCGGGCCACACGGTTTATCATCTGGAAAACAACGGGCAACGTCTGGTGCTGACGGCAGATCTGGCCAACCACTATGTCTGGTCTTTCGCCCACCCCGAATGGGAAGTCCGGTTCGACATGGACAAGGCCGCAGCCACTGCCGCACGCCGCGATGTTCTTGGCATGCTGGCCGCCGACAAGGTGCCTATGGTCGGCTATCACATGCCCTTCCCCGGCGCCGGGTATGTCGAGAGCCGTGGAGACGGCTTTCGCTTTGTCCCGGTCAGCTACCAGATGATGGGCTGAGCGTTCAGTACCCCGGATCCGGCCGCACTTTTGAACCGTCACTGAACCGCGACAAGCGAAAGGCGGCCGGGTCCACGCAAGGCGTTGTTTCGGCAACCAGATCGGCCATCAGCCGCCCCGCCCCTGGCCCGATTCCGAATCCATGGCCCGAAAACCCCGTGGCAATGTACATTCCCGGCAGATCATCCACGCCCGAGATGACGGGAATGGCATCCGGCGTCACATCGATCATGCCTGCCCAGCTTTGTACGATCTCGCCTGTTTGCACAGCGGGGTATCCCTTGCATGCATTGGCCCAGGCGCGTCGCAGTGCTTTTTGAGACGGTTCGGGGTCCAGGATTCGGCACTGTTCGAATGGTGTTACATCGGTTGGCAGCCATCTTCGGTTCTGTTGTGCTTCGATCGTCCAGCGTTTGGACAGGCGAAAGCGCAGAGATTTCCACTCCTGCACAAAAGCCGGCAGGAACTGCATCGCCAATCGAAAACTGTCCGGCACGATGTCCACCGTATTCTCGTGACCGGACGCAATTGTGTAACCGCCATCGGCCCGTTTTCGGATCGCAAAGTCATCTGACCACAGCGACGCCTCGGGTCCCTCTGCGACGGGGGATGTACGCAGGACCGTATTCAGAACCTTCAGCTGCGGCAGCTTGATCCCCGCATTGCCTGCAAACAGGCGCGACCACGCGCCTCCGGCCAGAACGACGCGGCGACAGGCAACTTTGCCGCGCTCGGTGAAAACACCGGCGATACGTCCAGCCTGAACGTCCACACTGCGCACGGCGCAATTCGTCATGATCACTGCGCCCCGAGCCCGCGCGGCTTCGGCGATGGCGGGGGCTGTCCATTGAGGTTCGGCACGACCGTCCTGCGGCATGTACAGAGCGGATCCAAAGCCCGATTGGTTGCCGTGCAAAAGGTCTGCCAACTCACCGCCCGAAACCATCCGCGCGCCGGTCTGCAAACCCTCCACGTGGTGCAGCCAACGCTCCATGTTGCCGGCATCCCGCCTGCCGGATGCGCCAAAAAGGATACCGGATCGGGTGTAACCTGTCTTGCGGTCCAGCCGGTCATCGAGCGTTTGCCAGATGCGCAACGATTCCTGCATCAGGGGTATCTCTCTTGGGTCCCGCATCCCAAGACGGACCCAACCCCAATTTCGAGAACTTTGTTCGGCGGCAATCTGCCCTTTTTCACACAAAAGAACCGAAGCGCCCCGCTCTGCCAGTTCCAACGCGGTTGAAACGCCGATGATTCCGCCGCCGATGACCACGACATCAACGGTTTTGGGCAGGGCAAGATCAGGTTCTACAGGAGTCGGTTTGGGCGCGGTCATCAATAGGCCTTACTCTGTCGCTTGGACCGCTATGGAGACCAAAAGACAAAGCATGGGCAATACAAACTGCCACCGGAACATACGAATTTTGGCACCTGTGACCCAGACGCCTGAGGTTAAAAGCGCGGGGCCGAAGGTTAGGCTGCGCCGGACAGTTCCGCCCATTTCTGACGCAAGATCGCGGACAACCGGTTTTCCTTCAGCGCCGCTTGTGCGGATACGTCTTCCTGTGGAAGCAACTGCGGAAACTCTGGCCGCAACATGGCCGCTTTCTGATCTTCCGACTGCCGCTGCTCATTCAACAGATCGGCAATTGCTGCATCCAGCTTTTCTTCATCCAAATCTTGCGGCAGAGATTCCATTGTGCGCCATTTCAAAGGCGCATGAAGCGATCTTTCAAAATTCTCGTACATTTTAACACCAAACCATTCACTCAGACATCCAACCCCGGATACGCCGCGATCACCACGTCAGGCCCTCGCCCTCAACGACAATGCGTCGCATCCGCCCCACATTGGGCAACTTCCAAGCAAAAATGTGTCAGAAAAATGTCACCCAAGCAAGCCGGGGATGGCCATTTTCGCCCCGTTGCACGGGCTATGCCCTTCAATCAGGGAACAATGCGCATCAACGAAACTTCACTGTTTCCGATCATGCAGATTTGGCTTAGATTTCAGCGACGATCACGCCAGCGATTTACGATCGGGTACCGCCGGTCCAGCCAGAATGCCCGCTTGCTCAAGCGCGTGCCCGGAGCGGACTGGAACCGTTTGTACTCGCTGATATAGATCAGGTGCTCGACCTTTCGCGCGTCCGCCTCTTCAAATCCGGCGGCGACGCAATCCGCGATGGAGCCATCCTGATCGACCAGAATGTCAAGTATCGCGTCCAGTACGGAATAGTCCGGCAGACTGTCACTGTCTTTCTGATCTTCGCGCAGTTCGGCGCTGGGGGGTTTGTCGATGACGGACGGGCGAATGACCTCTCCGTCGGGCCCCATCATCCAGTCCCGATGATTGGCGTTGCGCCAGCGGCAGGTTTCGAACACGCGGGTCTTGTACAGATCCTTGATCGGGTTGTACCCGCCGTTCATGTCGCCATAGATCGTGGCATAGCCCACCGCGACCTCGGACTTGTTGCCGGTGGTCAACAGCATTTCGCCGAATTTGTTCGAGATCGCCATCAGCAAAAGCCCGCGCAGGCGCGACTGAATGTTCTCCTCGGTCAAGCCTTCGTCCAACCCCGCAAATAGCGGAGCGAGCGTGTTGGTGACGGCAGCCCGGCTTTCCGAAATCGGCACATGGTCATAGTGCACACCCAATGCCTTGGCGACGGCCTCGGCATCGTCCAATGACGCTTGGCTGGTATATTCCGACGGCAACATCACGCAGCGAACGTTGTCGGCCCCGATGGCATCCACCGCGATGGTCGCCACCAACGCGGAATCGATCCCTCCGGACAGTCCCAGAACTGCTTTTTTGAAGCCGGTCTTGCCCATATAGTCCCGCAGGGATTGAACCATCGCGCGATAATCCTGCTCCCACAAATCCGGCTGGGGCACGATTTCTGCCGGCACAATGCGCCAGCCATCGTCGCCACGCTCAAGATCCACCTGCGCAACCACTTCGTCGAACACCGGCATCCGGAAGGCCAGCTCTCCGCCCGGGTTGAGACCGAAGCTGGCGCCGTCAAAGACCTGATCGTCCTGCCCGCCGACCATGTTCAGGTAGATCAGCGGCAGGCCCGTTTCGACCACGCGCGCGACCATATGATTCAGACGTATATCGTATTTGTTCCGGAAATAGGGCGACCCATTGGGGATCAGCAGAAACTCGGCCCCTGTTTCCTCAAGCGTTTCGGCGACGTCAGTGTGCCAGCTATCCTCACAAATGGGGCTGCCGATCCGGAAGTTGCCAACCGAATACGGACCGCCCAGAGGACCCGCATCATACAGGCGCACTTCGTCGAAAACAGTCTCATTCGGCAGGTGGTGCTTCAGAACCTTGCTGGTGATCCGCCCCCCTTTGAGAATCAGATAGGCATTGTACAACTTGCCATCGTCGACCCACGGACCACCCAGGGCAATCGCGGGCCCGTCGGCGCATTTCCGGGCCAGAGACTCGACCGCATCCATGGCCGCGCGATGAAACACCGGCTTTAGCACCAGATCCTGCGTGTTGTATCCGGTGATGAACATCTCGGGGAAAGCCACCAGATCGGCCCCCGCCGCCTTGCCCTGTTCCCACGCGGCAACGACCTTGGCCGCAT
>NZ_JBXWSM010000126.1:0-3919 GCF_059613405.1 Ruegeria sp. BHSA118 | reverse complement strand
ATCCGCGAGGAA
The DNA here is from genome assembly GCF_059613405.1 of Ruegeria sp. BHSA118. NCBI lineage: Bacteria > Pseudomonadati > Pseudomonadota > Alphaproteobacteria > Rhodobacterales > Roseobacteraceae > Ruegeria > Ruegeria sp. BHSA118. The sequence continues at coordinate 3,907 of NZ_JBXWSM010000126.1, read as the reverse complement.
GTCTATCCCAAGAACATCCTGATGATCGGCCCCACCGGCGTCGGCAAGACCGAAATCAGCCGCCGTCTGGCGAAACTGGCCCGCGCGCCGTTTATCAAGGTCGAGGCCACCAAGTTCACCGAAGTCGGATATGTCGGCCGAGACGTGGAACAGATCGTGCGCGATCTGGCGGATGCGGCCATCCTGCAAACCCGAGAGTTCATGCGCGAAGACGTCAAGGCCAAAGCGCATCAGGCCGCCGAAGACCGCGTGATCGAGGCAATCGCAGGCGCGGATGCGCGCGAAGGCACGCGTGAGATGTTCCGCAAAAAGCTGAAAGCCGGCGAACTGGACGACACGGTGATCGAGCTGGAACTGTCCGACACCTCGAACCCGATGCCGATGTTCGACATTCCGGGGCAGCCGGGTGGTCAGATGGGCATGATGAATCTGGGCGACATTTTCGGCAAGGCCTTTGGCGGACGGACCGTCAAGAAACGCATGACCGTCGCCGAAAGCTATGATGCGCTGATCGGGGAAGAGGCCGACAAGCTGCTGGATGATGAAACCGTCACCCGCACCGCGCTGGAATCCGTCGAGCAGAACGGCATCGTATTTCTGGATGAGATCGACAAGGTCTGTGCCCGCTCTGACGCACGCGGCGGCGATGTCAGCCGCGAAGGCGTGCAGCGCGACCTTCTGCCCTTGATCGAGGGAACCACCGTCAGCACCAAGCATGGCCCGGTCAAAACCGACCACATCCTGTTCATCGCCTCGGGTGCGTTTCACATCGCCAAACCGTCGGATCTGTTGCCGGAATTGCAGGGGCGCCTGCCGATCCGCGTCGAACTGCGCGCCCTGACCGAAGAAGACTTTGTGCGCATCCTGACCGAAACCGACAATGCCCTGACCTTGCAATACACGGCGTTGATGGGCACCGAAGACGTGACCGTCAGCTTTACCGAGGACGGCATCGCGGCATTGGCGAAGATCGCGGCTGACGTGAACCAGAGCATCGAAAACATCGGCGCTCGGCGGCTCTACACCGTCATGGAGCGGGTTTTCGAAGAACTGTCCTTCGCTGCACCGGACAAAGCCGGTTCGCAGATCACCGTTGATGCACAATTCGTCAGCGACAATCTTGGTGAATTGACCAAGTCCTCTGATCTGAGCCGTTACGTTTTGTAACACGGCCAGCCGGTTTTTGCCGTTGTTTAAATCTTGCCATGCTGGACGTCGGGCAAGAATAGGATAGCGTGTGCACGAGTCACCCCGAGGTCTGACCCGTGCTGCGATATTTCGTCATTCTGTTCATATCCCTTTCGATCGGCGCCTGTGTCGACCGAACGGTGTCCGAGGTCGTGCCCGGAGCCGTGAACATCGGAACACCTGAAACCATCTTCGCAAGCACGACCCGCGCGCGAGAGGCTGATGGATCTTATGGATTCCAACGCGGTGAAACGCTCAGGTTCCTGGAAACGACGGTTTCGATTCCACCGACGCATACTCCGGGTACGCTCCGCTTCTCCTATGCGAACCCGAATCCGCGGAAAGAATTCGTTCTGGCGGACGTGACCGAGCTGGATGGACCGCAGGGGCTGCGCAAACACCTGCGAGGACAGGATGACGTCACGATCTTTGTGCACGGCTACAATTCAACCCAGACCGAAACGATCTTCCGCGCGGCGCAGCTGACACATGACATTGGCCTCCCCGGATCGACGCTGGTGTATTCGTGGCCAAGCCGTGCAACGGGCTATGGATACGCCTATGATCTGGACAGTATGCTGTTTGCCCGCGACGGGTTGGAACAGACCATCCGCGAACTGAAAGCCATGGGTGTCAAACGCGTTGTTCTGGTCGCGCATTCCATGGGCGGTGCGTTGACGATGGAGATGATGCGGCAAACCGAACTGCAAGAACCCGGCTGGGCCAAGCGAAACATCGAAGGGGTCGTGCTGATTTCGCCTGATCTTGATCTTGATCTGTTTCGCTCGCAGATGAAACGTATCGACAACCCACCCGACCCGTTCATCGTAATGGTGTCCCAAAAGGACAAGATCCTGAACATCTCGGGCCGCTTGCGTGGCACGGATGAAGGCCAGCGGTTGGGGAACATCAGTTCGGTTGACTCGCTCGAGGAATTCCCGATCAGCGTGATCGACACGACCGCTTTCAACAGTGACGCGGCATCCTCGCATTTCGTTGCCGCGACCTCTCCGGCTTTGTTGTCGATCCTCAGCTCGTTGCGGCGTGTCAACAATACCTTCGGGCGGGAAGACCGACCGGCCATTGATATTCTGGTGCCACCCGGCGCGCGCAATCCAGACGGGGCCACTGGAATTGTTCTGACGGAAACCGGGCAGGCACAGGTCAGCTCTCCGTGACGCGGTTCAAGCTGCGCCGGTATCTTCTGGACAATGCCACCTGGCTTGGCGCAGGCGTTCTTCTGACGTTTTTATCCAGCTTCGGGCAAACATTCTTCATCTCAATCTTTGCCGGTGAAATCCGCGCGGAATTCGGCCTCGGCCATGGTGCGTGGGGTGGGCTGTACACATTGGGCACAACCCTGTCGGCCATCGTGATGATCTGGGCCGGAGGGCTGACGGACATCTTTCGCGTCCGGATGCTGGGTCCGGCGGTTCTGACCGGGTTGTCCCTGGCTGCCCTTGCCATGGCGCTGAATACCTGGCTGCTGCTGTTGCCAGTGGTGATTTTTCTGCTGCGCCTGCTCGGTCAGGGGATGAGCACACATCTGGCCGCGGTCGCCATGGCGCGGTGGTTTACGGTCACGCGGGGCAAGGCGCTTTCCATTGCATCCGTCGGCTATGCCATCGGCGAGGCCTTGCTGCCCCTGATCTTTGTTGCAGCCATGGTTTACCTGGACTGGCGTTGGCTGTGGGTCGTCGCAGCAGGGATGACTGCTTTGGGAATTCCCGTGTTGCTGCGACTATTGCGCGAGGAACGAACACCGCAAAGTCTTGCCGGCGAATCCTCTGCCATTGGCATGCAGGGTCGCCACTGGAGCCGCCGCGACGCGTTGTTTAACCCCTTGTTCTGGTTCATGGTGCCCGCCGTGCTTGCGCCATCGGCATTCATTACCGCGTTTTTCTTCCATCAGGTCTACTTCGCTGAGGTCAAAGGCTGGTTGCATATTCAACTGGTCGCTCTGTTCCCGATCTTTACCGGAGTATCACTGCTGTCGATGTTTGCTGCGGGCTGGGCATTGGACAAGTGGGGCACTGCGCGCATCATGCCATACTATCAGCTTCCGATGGCGGTTGGGTTTGTGGTTCTGGGCATGACTGAATCAATCAGCGGCGCGACGGTTGGCTTGGTGTTTCTTGGCCTGACGGTCGGAGCAAACAGCACTTTGCCCAGCGCGTTCTGGGCAGAATTCTACGGGACCCGGCATATCGGGGCCATCAAGGCGCTGGCTGCGGCTGTCATGGTACTGGGGTCAGCCATCGGCCCCGGTCTGACCGGCGTTCTGATTGACCATGGTCTCTCGCTGAGCATTCAGTTTTTCTGGATCGGCCTGTTCTTCGTGCTGGTATGCAGCCTGGTTTGGGTTGGTATTTCCCGCGCCCGTCGCGACCTTTAGCGCACGCGCCTGAGATAAACGTAATACGCCCCGTCTCCGCCGTGGCTTATATGAGCCGGCGTGACCTGCAACACCGCCTGGGCCAGCGGTGGGATCGACAACCAGTGAGGAACCTGATTTCGCAGAACACCGCGCGGCGTCGGAATCGGACCGGGCTCGTCCCGATCCTTACCTTTGCCGGTCACGACCAGAACCAGACGCTTACCCTGTGCCTGCGCGCTCAGGACAAATCGGATCAGCGCCGGATGGGCCGAAGCCACCCGCATGCCGTGCAGATCCAGCTTGCCTTCGGGTTTTAACTTGCCGCGCTTCATCCGGCCAAAG
>NZ_JBXWSM010000125.1:0-3958 GCF_059613405.1 Ruegeria sp. BHSA118 | reverse complement strand
CCTGGACCAAAGCCGTGAAAGAGGCAACCGGTCGCAAAGGAAAAGGCCTGTTCATGCCACTGCGCAAAGCGTTGACCGGCATGGAGCGCGGCCCGGAAATGGCTGCGCTGATGCCGTTGCTACAGGTGATCCGCGCGCGCGGCTAATGTGGTGGCACACCAATTTTCTGGGCCACGTCATCGGCGCGGCCCTTTTTTGTTAAGCTGGTTGCACTAATCGAACCGACAAACCGGTCAGGCGGTCATCGACAAAATCACGCTCGACAGGTTTGAGTTGCTGGTGGCGTGGATAACGCGGTTCGGTGCGATCATTCAGGATCGGGGCGTCCCAGCCGGTTGTCGTCTCAAAGAATCGATCCGCGCCGTCCTCTCCGAACGTCCGCAAGTAACCCTGCACGACAACATCGATATAGCTGAGCAGCAACGGGTGGTGATTGCTGGGCTGGCTGTGCCGATCCTGCGGGACGGCGTAGACAGCTATTTCGACGTCGTGAGTCAGGGGATGCGAAACCGAATGCGTAGCGGGAACTCGGTCATACGCCCATTCCCGTTCATCCAGCGCGGCCCAGTCATTTTTTGGAACATGCGCAATCATGCCTTCAATCTCTGACTCCGGGTCGGGCACAGCAGTCAGAAACGCCACGGGTCGCAGATCGGTGTGCCGCCAGGCCCGCCGCCAACCCCTCAGTCGCGCGGGGCGCGGATCGGGGAAATCATGCGTCGCGAGGTTCACGAGGCTGCCATAGCCAAAGAAATAGGGGTCGGCCATCCGAGAAGTGTCCTTTGGGTCGATTGATGTATGTCAAACCGCTTTTTTCCCGGACATGCAATAAGGTTGCATCTTGAATCTAGGGAGGCCCTCATGCGGATTACCAAAAGGACGAATATCGCTGTGCGCCTGTTGATGTATTGCGCAGCTCACCCGGATAGACTGGTCACGAAATCCGAAATCGCCGAAGTGTGCAACATTTCGGAAAACCACCTGGCGCAGGTGATCAATCAGTTGAGCCAGCTGAACTATCTGAGCACGCAGCGTGGTCGTAACGGTGGCATGTCGCTGGCGCGCCCCGCGGATCAGATACGCATCGGTGCGGTGTTCCGGCATGTCGAAGGGGCTTTGCCCATTGCCGAATGTTTCGCCGACGCTGACAACACGTGCCCGCTCACGGATGCCTGCCGGCTGAGGCTTGCGCTTCAGGACGCGGCAGAGGTGTTCTATGCGTCGCTGGACGATGTTACCCTGGATGCGCTGGTATGTGACAATGATCCGCTGCTGAGGCTCTTGCAGCCTGTCGCCTGCGTGCGCTGATTTCAATCGCTCGCGCGCAATATGCGCGCCGGACGCACTGAAAGTGGACGCAGGGCAAATGCCAGCCCAGCACATAACGTGACGCCAATCCCGGCCAGAACGATGCCGAAGGCCGATGACCAGATGACCGTGAACTCTGTGTCGAAGATGTAGGTGGCAACGGCCCAGCCGCCCAGAATACCAACGAACAGCGCGACGCAACCCGCAGCGGCCCCAAGCAGAACAGATCGCAGGCCAAAGCTGCGCAGGATACGGCCACGGTCTGCACCCAGTGTCCTGAGGATTGCTGCTTCGTATCTGCGGGCAGGTTCGCCTGCCGCCGCTGCGCCGATCAGAACCAGAAATCCGGTCAGCAGAGATACTCCTGCGCCATAAGACGTTGCTGCGGCGATGCCCGCCAGCAGACCCGAGACGCGATCAATGGCGTCGCGCACCCGGATGGCCGTGATATTGGGGAACTGGCCTGCAAGATCCCGCAGGATGGCCGCTTCGGCCTGTTCTTCGGCATAGACCGTCGCGATAAAACTGTGCGGCGCACCGGCCAGCGCAGACGGGTTCATCGACATGACAAAGCCCATTCCCGCTGTAGAGAAATCCACCTCGCGCAGGGACGTCAGTTCTGCCGTGATGTCACGCCCCAGGATATTGACGGTCAGTTGGTCGCCCAGGTTCAGGCCCATCTCTTCAGCTTCTTCTGCGGCAAAACTGACCTGAGGCGCACCTGCGTAATCTTCAGCCCACCACTCCCCTGCGGTCAGGCGTGTGTTCGGCGGAGCTTGAACCGAATAGGTCACGCCGCGATCCCCTTCCAGCACCCAGTGATCTCCGGCCACGTCCCGAGCGGGCCGGCCGTTGATCTGTGTGATGATCCCGCGCAACATCGGCGCGCTTTCAATGCGGCTGACCGCGGGGTCGCTTTGCAGGCGTTCGGTGAAGCCGGGCATTTGATCTTTCTGGATGTCCACAAAGAAGTACGAGGGCGCGACATCCGGCAGGTTGCCCGAAATGGCGTTGCGCAGGGTACCGTCGATCTGCCCGACCGCAGCCAGCACCGACAGGCCCAGCCCCAGTGACAGAACCACAGACCCTGCACCTTCGCGTGGGTCCGAGATGGCCGACAACGCCCATCTGACGGTGGGCCGCCCGCGGGCCAACGAAGTCCCTGCCCGGGCCAGTTTGCGAATGGCATAAGCGGCGAGGGCCAACAGCGCCAGTGCACCGACAAGCCCGCCACCGGTCCAGACAGTAAGCCGGGTCGAGCCGCTGAACCACGACGCCAGGGCGATCAGCAACAACAGCCCGGCGCCGGTTGCCACGACGTAAATCAGACGTGGAAAGGGGCGGGCCGAGCTTAACGCGTCGCGAAACAACGTCGCGGCGCGCACATCCTCGGTGCGGGCCAAAGGCCAGAGTGTGAACAGAAACGCTGTGAGCAGACCGTATATTGCTGCCTCGATCAGCGGCTGTGGATACAGGGAAAACACTGCGGGAACCGGCAATTGGCTTTCCAGCAGCGGGGCCAGAACAAGCGGCGCCAATCCACCCAGCGTAAGGCCGATCACGACCCCGAAGACGGACAGAACGCCAATTTGAATCATGTAGGTTTGAAAAATGGTGGCGCGATCGGCCCCCAAGGTGCGCAATGTCGCAACCGTTTCCGTCTTCTGCGCCAGATAGGCACGCACGGCGGCAGAAACGCCGATGCCGCCGACGGCCAGCCCGGACAGCCCAACAAGGACCAGAAATGCGCTCAGACGATTGACGAACTCGGATATTCCGGGGGCACCGTTGCGCGCATCCTTCCAGCGCATCCCCGTGCCTTCGAATGCCGCGTCAGCCCTTGCGGATACATCCGAAAGATCTGCGTTCCGGGGCAGGATCATCCTGTACTTTGTCGAAAACAGCGTTCCGGGTTCCAGCAGACCGGACGCCTGCAACGCCTCGGTTCGGACCAGCGTGCGCGGCCCAAGGCCAAACCCACCCGCAGCGCTGTCGGGCTCGTCCAGCAGGGCTGCCGTCAGGATGAACTCTTGCGTCCCAAGTGAAAACCGATCGCCGACGGACAACCCAAGCCGGTCCATCAGCACAGGTTCCATCACGGCCCCGGGCAAGCCGGAACTGCCGTTAAGGGCGTCTTCCAGCGGGATCTCGGGTTTCAGCCCTACCGAGCCGACAAGTGGGTACGCGTTGTCGACCGACTTGACCTGAGTCAGCGCTCGTTCCGGACCTGTCGCGCCGGGCACAACGGCCATCGAGCGGAAATCGACAACCTCGGACATCTGGACGGATGTCTGTTGCATCCAGTCCCGCTCGGCCGGGTCGGCAAAACGATAGGTGAATTCAAGTTCGGCATCGCCCCCCAGCAGCGAGGCCCCTTCTTGCGCAAGCCCAGCCTGTATGGCTTGCCGCACCGACCCGACGGCTGCGATGGCGGCGACCCCCAACGCCAAACAGGCCAGAAAGATCCGAAAACCGCTCAGGCCTCCGCGTAGCTCGCGGCGGGCGAGACGCCCGGCCATCCGCAGGCTCATTCCGCGGCCTCCTGCCGGGTCTCTTCTGCGATCCTGCCGTCACGCAACCGAACGACCCGATCACATCTTTCCGCCAATGAATGGCTGTGTGTCACCAGAACCAGGGTTGCATCGTATTT
>NZ_JBXWSM010000124.1:0-4054 GCF_059613405.1 Ruegeria sp. BHSA118 | reverse complement strand
AACGTGGTTGCATCGGCCCAATGAACGTCTTCGACCACCAGCAACAACGTGCCGCGCCTGTCGCACAGGCTGCCCAGACTGCGCAGCATCACGTCAAGGGATTTGCGCGCCTTCTTCAACGGGTCGGATTCTGACGGTGCGCCGGTCTCGACACCTGCCATATCCAGAAGAACGGGCAAGTCCGCGTCACTCAGCCGAGATGCCGATTGCACGAAGTCCGAAATCGCAGCCCGGATACTTTCATTAGATTTATCGCCTGAAACGCGCCGCAATTCTCCGACAATCGGGTGCAGGGGAAGACTGGTCAGGTGCGGGATGCACTGCAATGTAAAGGGTTTGACCCCGATTGTTTCAGACAGTGACTTGATCAGCCTCGACTTGCCGATTCCCGCAGCCCCCCCGACAAGCGCCAGCCGGCCCGAGCCTTCCTGCGCTTCGCTCCAAAGCCGGGTCAGGGTGGAAAGATCGTCATGCCGGGCGACAAGATCGACCGCAGACTGACCCACCCGCGCGTCGAACCGGCTGGTGGATATGATTTCCGATACCACGCGATACACTTTGCGCTGATTGTCAAAGCCCTTCAGCTCGTGGCTGCCACGTGGTTCGAATTCAAAGGCACCTTGGGTCAGCCTCCGGGTCTCTGAAGAAATGATCACTTCACCCGGTTCGGCCAGCCCCTGAAGGCGGGATGCAAGATTCGCCGTTTCACCCACCAGAAAGTCCTGAGATCCCAGGCTTTTTGAAGAAACAACGCCCACGACAACCATGCCGGTCGCAATGCCTGCCCGCAGGTCGAGCTTTTCTCCAAACTCGTTTTCAAGGTTCTGAACGGCCTCGATGGTCTCCAAAACGGCTCGTACGGCCCGTTCGGCATCATCTTCCATGGCCTTCGGGTATCCGAAATACACCATGATGCCATCGCCCTGCCGATAGGCCAGATGGCAGCCGTGCTGTTTCAGGGTGCCGATCGCCGTATCCAGATACAGATTCATGATCTGCATCAGGTCTTCGGGATCATATCGCTGAGCCAGCCGTGTCGACCCCACAAGATCGCAGAAAACCAAAGTCAGTTGCCGACGCTCGGCCTTGGACTGGACTTCGGGCCGCTTCGACGCTTCCTGCGATTTCAGCCTAGCCTGCGCCTTTCGAAAGCGCTTCCTTTCACCAACCGTCAACCCGAGATCACGCAGTTCCGGATCAGTCAATTCGTCCAGAATATTGTCGTCAACGCCCTCTCGCTGAAACAGAGTGGCATAGTCATTCAGATCTGCCAGATGAAGGACTTTTGAAATGCGTGGTGATGCCTCAAGGACCCGCGTCATTGTCTTGCGACTCCTTCCATAACTACCCCCCTGTTTTCCCCTTAATACATATACATAATGTATATGTATAATCCAAAAATAGAGAGGAATTCATGCTGAATCCATAGCAGGAACAGGCGGCACTGTTAACTTGTTACATTGATTGACCGATTTACTTCAAAATTACCACACCGTCACGCGCTTTTCTTTGAATATCATAAGGTTCAAGTCTCAAATTGACTTTAATGGCAAGGTTTCAGGGGGACCAAACGACCGGATATGCAGGTCTGCCCCTGACGCCACGTCATGGCTGGCAAAGGTTCAAAAGTGCCGTGGCCGACATGAGATACCGGGCAGAAAAGCAGACTCGACCCCGGCACCAGCAGAAGCCGACGCGCGCCAATGTGCTTCGAATAGAAACGTTTACGCTCCAGGCGCATCCGGTATCCAGGGCGGATCGGGCTGTGGATGAAACCTCATTCCTCGGCCACGGCTTTCACATGGGTCGCAAAGGACGGGGCCAGCATCAGGGACTTGCACCGCTCGAACCGGTTCGTGGCATAGGCCCAGAAATCTTCGGCGGGGTTTTCATCCGCATGCTGAATCAATCCCCAAAGCGTCCACAGCAGGTCGCACATGGCTTTGTAGATCACCATGCGCCCGATCTGAGCCTCGCTCGGCGGGCTGTCGAAATAGGCTGTCAACATTTCAAGCTCCTGTTCGTCGTTCAGCCCGGCTTCGACCGACAGATCGCCCAGATCCCAAAGGGCATCGTTCATGCCTGAATACTCGTAATCCACGATCCACATGCGCTGGCCGTCATCCAGAAAATTCTCGCACAGAGGGTCGCAATGGCTCGGGACCAATGTCCCGGGTTTGTCCCGCAGCACCTCGCGGATCGGGGCCGCCTCGGCCACGACGTCCGCATACCCGTCCGGCAGGGTCGCGTTTTTGTCTGCAAGCACCTTCATGTAGTCGTTGATCATCGAAAACAGCTCGAACCGAAACTTGAACGGCTCGGGGGCATCGTGAAGTTGCCTCAGCGCCTTACCCGCGCGGGCGGCAGACCCGGGACGCGTCGCAAACATCTCGGGTGTCATCGTGACGATGTCGGGCACGCAATCACTGATCATCACGCCGGATGACGCGTCTGCCCACAGAACTTCGGGGCCGACCCCGGCTTTTGCCGCCATCTGCGCGTTGTGGATTTCAACGGCGCGGTCGATATAGGCCTCGGTGCCCTCGCCGGGGATGCGCACAATCACCGTTCTTGGCCCGCCTTCGACGCGGTAGACCAGATTGGTCAACCCGCCCAGCCGGTTGGTGCGAAGGTCCGCCTCGGCAAGGGTGTCAAACCCCGCCACGTTGCGAAGGGCCTGCATGATCTCAAGTTTCGGCTCGTTTTGCATCGCTCTCTCCCTCAGGCTTTCAAACGGCTGTTTGCCGGGTCGTAAAGCGGCCCGCCCACACGCTGGATGAGGTGACGCTCTCCGAACACCTCCACTTCGAATTCTGACCCACCAGCCAATTCCGCAGGCAGATAACCGTAGAGGATGGTCTTGCCGACGGTAAACCCATAGCCACCACTGCATGCCAGCGAGACTGTTTTGCCGGAATGCAGTATGGTCTCCCCTCCGGTGATCGGCAGCCGCTCATCGGTGATGAACGTACAGAGCAGCCGCACGGGACCGGCCGCTTTCTGCGCCTCCAGCACCGGTCGGCCGATGAAGCTCTGTTTGGATTTCAGATGGACCCGCGCGCCAAGGCCTGCCTCGATTGGCGAATAGTCGGGGGTGATGTCGGCGCTCCAGTAAAGATAGCCTTTTTCCAGCCGCAAGGACTCGATCGTGCGGTATCCGATGTCGCGGATGCCATGGCTCTGACCGGCTTGCCAAAGCAGGTCATAGACATGCAGGGCGAACTCGGTCGGAATGTGCAGCTCCCATCCCAGCTCTCCGACATAGCCTATGCGGATCGCGCGGACCTTTGCCGTTCCCACGGTGATTTCTCGGGCCGTTGCAAAGGGAAACGCAAGGTTCGAGACGTCTTCTTCCGCGACGGCCTGCATCACATCCCGCGCCTTGGGGCCGCAGATATTGATGACGGCGCGTGCCGACGTCATTTCGATCAGCTGCGCGCGCCCATCGCAGGGCAGCTGACGTCTGATCCAATCCGCGTCATGCACGCCGAATCCGGACCCGGTGACGATGTAAAAATGGTCCCGCCCCAGTCGGGTGACGGTGATATCGGCTTCAACCCCCCCGCGATCATTGCACAATTGGGTGTAGATCACCGTGCCATCCGGCTTGTCCATATTTGAAACGGCAAGGTTTTGAAGGGCTTCCAGCGCGCCGGGGCCGATCAGTTCGAACTTTGAGAAACTGGTTTGATCGATCAGAACGACCCCGTCGCGCGCGGCCTTATGTTCCTGTTCGGCATAGGTTTTCCAACCCGGCGACAGGAAATCCAACTGATCCACCGGCTCTACACCGGCCGGGGCGAACCAGAGCGGCCGCTCCCAGCCATTCTTGGACCCGAACACCGCACCATGTTGTTTCAGCCGCTCATGAAGGGGCGACAGGCGCAGGTTTCTGGCCGTTTCCGCCTCCTGTCCCGGATATCGCATCTTGTAGTGATGCGCGTAATGCTCGACCGCGCGGGGATACATGAAGGCGCGCGTGGCGTGATGGGGGCTGAACCGGCGCACATCCAGCGGCCACAGATCAAGGCTCGGGCGGCCATCGACAATCCAC
>NZ_JBXWSM010000123.1:0-4378 GCF_059613405.1 Ruegeria sp. BHSA118 | reverse complement strand
CGCCGCGCCATAGGCCATGGCAAAAGCGTGGTGCGTATTGTCATGGGCAAACAAGCCCTGCCGTCCAAATACGAGCAATCCGTCCAGATCCGAGAGCCACTGATCAACCGTATCGAACCGGTCCTCATAGCCCACATCGTAAACCGGATAGGCATGGCTCAGCCGTCGGGTTTCGCAGCGGCGCACCGGCACGGTGACGGGCAGGCCCAGCTGGCCCAGCCATTTGGTGAATTCCTGCCCCAGGTCCTCGTCGGACATGGACCACCATTTTTCATCCGGGTCGCAGGGCAGTTCGGCACACAGAACGGTGACGCCTTTTGGCGCGCCGCTGGCGTTATAGTTCTTGGGCTCCGACATCCGGCTGATCGGGATCGACAGTTCCGGGAAGTAATGCGCGTCGAACTCGGTGAACTGATCTGTCTCCAGCACCAGATAGAGCAGGATCATGCCGCGGAAGCGGATCGCACGCGCAGCTTCGACCACCTCCGCCGGAGGGTCGCCGATCAGGCGCGTCAGCGCGGTCAGCGGAACGGTCGACAGGATCAGATCGCCGGTCAGGTGCCGCTCGCCTTCTCCGTCGCGGATCGTCAGGCCGGTGATGCGATTGCCGTCCCGCTCGATCCCGGTGATTTCGGTGTTGAACAGAAAGGTGGCCCCGTTGCTTTCCGCGCTATCCCGCATCGCATCCGAGATTTGCCCGAACCCCTTGCGCGGATAAAAGAACCGACCGGCCGTTTCGCTGCGCAGCCCCGGCAGCAGGCGCAGCATCTTCATCAGGATCTTGCCGACCGACCCGCTGCCGACCCGACGTTCGGCCAGTTTCACCGCCAGCTTGTCCGGGTCCAGCCCCCACAGCTTGCGCACGTATGGGAAATAGAAATTGTCCGAAATCGTCGGGCCCAACCCGTCATAGAGCACGGTCGAGAATGTCTCGGGGCCTTCGCTTTTCTTGCGGAAGGGTTTCAGCACCATGTCGCCGATCAGCGACGCGGCAAAGGGTTTGGGCAGGCGCATCAGCGCATCGGTCAGTTTCAGCGGAAAGTGAATCCATTTGCCGCCCAACCGGATGCGCCCGTGGCGCGGGCGCAGCAGCAGATCGTCACCCAGCAGGGATTTTACATCGGCCAGAACCTCGGGCTCTGCCGCCGGATGAAACCTGTGCGAGCCATAATCGCAGATCACGCCCTCAATCGGGAATGAGGCCGAATTGCCCCCGGCACTGGGCGCGCGTTCGATCACGGTCACTTTCGCCTGCCCGGTCAGGGCATGGGCTGCGGCCAGACCGGCCGGCCCGGCACCCAGAATGATGATTTCAGGCGTGTCGCCGCCATTGGGTCGGGAAACATCCGTCACTTGCACTCTTCCTTTTGGGAATTTGCCGGGGCGCTGAACCGCATTCCGGACATGGTCAGAACCAGCGCGCCAAACCCGCCCGCTGTAAACAACACAACCTGCCAGACCAACCCGGCGGCCACGACAGCCGGGGCACTGGCGCCGAAGGGGGCCAGGAAACCGGCCAATGTGGCCTCGCGCAGGCCCAGCCCGTTCATGGATACCGGCAGCACGGCGATGATCTTGGCCAGCGGCCAGGCGAAGATCCATGGCCCGGCGGCCACATCGACACCCGCCGCCAGGGCCAGCCACCAGGCCAGCAGGACCAGCAGCAACTGGATCAGCACAGATGCAATGAAAGCGACTGCCAGCGTGCCGGGTTTGCGGCCCATCCCGGCCAGTGCCTCGGCCAGACGATGGGCAAACCCCTTGCCGGGCAGGGACGGGACATAGCGCCAGGGCAGGGGCAGCAGGTGTGGCAAGGCGGCCATACCCGCCAGCGCGGCCAGCAGGATCAGCGCAACTGGCCAAATCAGATGCCCGCCCGCGGCGCTTTCCCATGTCAGGACCAGGCCCAGACAGGACAGGGTCAGCAACGCCACCATGTCGATCAGCCGGTCAACGGTTGCGCCCGCAACAACCTGCGCGCCGTCTTTCATCGCGGCCTGCGCCAGACCGGCCCGCACCGTATCACCGCCAATTGCACCGGGCAGGCACAGATTGGCGGCCAGTCCGGCAAAATGGGCCCGGATAGCCAGCAGGGGCGGAAGCCCTCGGTTCAGCAGCAGCCACCATTTCAGGGCCGCGCCAACATGGGCCAGCAGGAACAGAACGAACACGGACAGGAAAACCCAGATCGGGATCGCCCTCAGCGCTGTTACGATTGCGTCGACTGGCAGAATCCAGAACAGGATCGCCAGCACCAGAGCCGACCCGGCCACCCGGATCAGCCAGCGCCGTTGATTTGGGTCGGAAAGCATACCGCCGCTCATGTCACGGTCTGAGATGCAGCCGCGAGATCATGTCGGCGATCAGCCCCAGCGACCAGATCATGATCGCCGCCAGGAATGAGAACACCGCCGTTTCGCTGAGGTTCCAGTAGAACATGTCGATAATGAACTTCACCGTGCCCAGCGTGAAAAACGCCAGACCCAGCGGGATGAACACCCGCAGCGGATTGAACAGCGTGCTGATGCGCAGGATCAGGATGATGAAGTTCAGAAAGTCGATCGGCCGGATTTTCGATTTGCCCACCCGCTTACCGTATTCGATCGGCGTATAGATCATCCGCTTGCCGTTCGACGTCATGCACAGCGTGATCGTGGTGGTGAAGGAAAAATTCTGCGGCAAGAGCGGCAGGAACGGGATCAGCTCGGATTTGCGGAACACGCGCAGGCCCGAGTTCAGATCGTTGATCTTGCGCTCGGCCAGGAACGACGCAAAGGCGAACAGGAATTTCTTGGCCGGTCTGCGCAGCAGCGGCACGTTCTTCATCGCCGCGCCCCGGTCGCCCACGACCATGTCCTGATCGCGGCACATGGCCAGCATTCCGGGCAGATAGCGCGCGGGATAGGTGCTGTCGGCATCCAGAATGGCCACATATTCATGCTGCGCCATCCGCACCCCGCGCTTGAGGCTGGCGCCATAGCCGGAATTGACATCGTTGAAGGTGACGGTGGCGCCGCTGGCCTCGGCCTCGGCGCGGGTGTTGTCCTGGCTGGCATCGTCCACCACGATGATCTCGTAGGGAATGCCCAGCGGTTCGAGATGGGTGCGCACGTCCTCGACCGTGTGGCGGACGGCGTTTTCCTCGTTATAGGCGGGAATGACCACGCTCAGGCTCATGCCGGCGGTTTCCGATGCGATCAGCTCTTCGGGTGTGGTGCTGTTCGTCTCCATCGGCTCTGCGACTTTGTTCATGAAAATGAAAACCTTTTATTCACTCAATAATCCCTGCCCCAGCCCCTGCTGCAAGATTTGCGCGGCGCACGGAACGCGACGGGCATAATTCCCTGTATTGCGTATAGTATTCGAACACGTACAGACTGAACATAGACAATAAATTTGACCAAATTCGACCGTTAAGGCGTCAAGTTTGTAATTGCGCATACTGTGCGCAACAGGTGTGAGTGTTTGAGCCATGTGTCCATCGGCACTTGGCGGGGTTTGGGCGGCAGGAAGGAAACGGATGTCAGGGCGGCAGAGTTTCAGCAGCGGAGTTGCCTGGATGTCGGCTGGTATCTGGGTCGAGCAGGCGTTCAACTTCATCATTTTTGCCATTCTTGCCCGTATTTTAGGGGTCGAGGCCTTTGGTCTTCTGGCGATGGTTGCAGCCTTTGTGCTGTTTTCCGAATTTCTGGTGCGCGAAACGATTTCCGACATTCTGCTGACCCATGAGGCGCTGTCAGCAGAGCGGTTGAACTCGGTTTTCTGGCTGTTGGCGCTGCTGGGGGGCGTGTTGACGGTTGCGCTGTATCTGGGGGCGGGGCCGGTCTCGTATTTCTACAATGAGCCGGTTGCGCGTGAATTGTTGATCGGATTGTCCCCAACAGTGCTGATGATTTCACTGACGGCGGTGCCGGTGGCGATCCTGCGCCGGGAGATGCGGTTCCGTGTTCTGGCCATCCGTGCAGCGCTCGGCGCGGCGGTCGGAGGGGTCGTGGGCATTGGCATGGCACTGGCGGGATACGGCGTCTGGAGCCTGGTCGGCCAGCGGCTGGCGATGACGGCCACCAATATCGTGATGGCCTGGGGGGCGGTCTCTTGGCGCCCGGCATTTCATGCGTCGCGGGATCACATGCGCAGGGTCTTGCATTTCAGTCACCGGATTCTGGGCCTGCGCGCGGCCGAACTGGCTGCGGTGCAATCGCCTGCGGTGATCATCGGCGCGATGCTGGGGCCGGTTCCGGCGGGGTATTATGCAATTGCCTGGCGCGTGATCGAGACCGCCTCGTTCCTGATTATCACACCGCTGCGCACCGTGGCGCAGCCTGCCTTTGGTGCGGCGGCGCGCGATGGTGGTCAGGCGACGGATTTGCTGATCGAC
>NZ_JBXWSM010000122.1:0-4791 GCF_059613405.1 Ruegeria sp. BHSA118 | reverse complement strand
ACCAGGCCCGCGCGCAGTTTTCGGCGGCGGCCCAATCAAGGTTCAAAGCCCAGTCAAAGCTGTTCCGGATCAACGCACGCACCGCTGATACCGGCATGGTCCCATCAATCACCTGTGCAGAGGCGTCGGTGTCTGCCATGCAGATGGCAAGCCCGTCAACAAGTGCTCCGTAAGGTTCAAGGATCAAAGAGGCCAGCAGCTCCTGACCTTCTTCGGTCAGCGCGGTTTCGGACCAAAGGATCAGACGGTTCCAGGGGTGATCCTGTGTCAGGTCATCCTTGGCCAGGTATTTTTCGATTTCTTGCAGATCCGAATTCAGCGCCGCCAGCTTTTCCATCTGCACCGGGTGTTCAGATCGCCACCAGGCGATTGACTGTTTGCAGCGTGCAAAGACATCGCAAAAGACACGTGCCTCATCCGCCGAAGCCGCATTAATGGACCGAACGCGCGAGATCGCCTCCTCGCGCACCATGATCCAGTTGTTGAACAGTACCGGATGATTGACGATGAACGGAGCCATACCCAGGCCGGTCGAATTCCCGATGCCCAGCCAGCGCGCGATGCCTGGATCAAGCTCTGCGGTCTGGTCTTGGCCTTTGACCCGCGCCATGTGCTGTACCAGATCGCGCACAAAGGCGCGGGTCAGATAGACCGACAGCATCTCGATCTGGAACGGACCGCTGACTTCGGCCCGACCGGCTGTCTTTTCACGATCTGCTGCGCCAAATTTGCCCGACCCATAAACGGCTGTGGTCCGCATCAGGTAGCCGACCTTGTAGATCTGTTCGAGGTCGGGTTGCCGCCCCGCAGCAAGCTGATCCACCACATGAGCCCAAAGCCGCACGGAACGGTTCGCCCGCGACAGGGACAGTTCGGCTTCGCTGACGCGTCCGGCTTCTTGCAACGGAACATTCTGCGACAGACGGTCGATATCCTCTGACGTTGGAATGCCGTCAAACAAGGTGAAGGTGGCATCCCAGGCCTCGGCAATCACCCGGTCGGATCGTTGATCGGGTGGCAGGTCATGGGCAAAGGCGACCAGCGAATAGGCCCGATCGGGGCCTTGCGCGGTATAGACCGCATGGCCGACACCTTTGTCGTCAATTTCGAACGCGGGGCGCGAAAAGCGCCAGTTTTCTTCGGCCATGCGACGCGTCAGCTGCCGCATAAAGCTGAGCCGGCATTGGTGCAACGATCCCAAACGTGACAGCCGCATGACCATGGATGGGTCACGTCTGGCGATCTCTGTCTGCGCGTGAGGTTCCATTTGGTTACCTTTGTGGGACGAAGTTTTCGGCAAAGAACCGATACCAGTTCCTGCCCATGATCCCGGCCACTTCGTCATCGTTCAGGCCGGTCGCGCGTAACCCTTTTTCGATGTTGCCAAAGTCTCGGTTGTCCTGAAACCAGCCCGGCATTGGTGGAAACCCCGGGGCAGAGGCCGAGCCTTCGCCATAGTCGATTTCTTTTGTCCAACGCCCCACACGCATCCATTCCACGACGCTGTCGGGCTGATCCTGACACAAGTCAGTGCCGATCCCCAGATGTTCGGCCCCGTATTTGTCGGCTGTGCTGGCGATCATTTCGCAAAAGCTTTCCAGCGTGCAATCGGACTTGTCCTTCAGGTGGTGAGGGTAGACCGAAAAGCCCAGCATCCCACCTTTTTCCGTTACCGCGCGGATGACGTCATCCCGCTTGTTGCGCAGGGCCGGGGACCATTCGTGCGGATTTGCGTGTGTAATCGCGATGGGACGGTCCGAGATTTCAGCCGCCTCGATCGTGGAACGGTCCGCCGAATGGCTCATGTCGACCACAAGGCCCACGCGGTTCATCTCTTTGATGACCTGCTTGCCCATGCGGGTGATGCCGGTGTCTTCGGCCTCGTAGCAACCGGTCGCCAGCAGGGATTGGTTGTTGTAGGTCAGTTGCATGAACCGCGCGCCCAGATCGTGCAGGATTTCAACCAGCCCGATATCGTCTTCAATGGGCGAAGGGTTCTGAAACCCGAAAAACACGGCAGTCCGGCCTGTTTCACGGGCCGTGTCGATATCGCTGGCCCACCGGCCTTTCATGATCAGATCCGGATATTGCTCGAACCAACGGTTCCATTTCTCGAAGTTTAGAACCGTTTCGCGGAAATTCTCATGATATGCGATGGTGACGTGGATCGCGTCCACGCCCCCTTCGCGCAATTGGCGGAAGATCTGTTCCGACCAGTTGGCATATTGCAGGCCGTCGATCCGCATCAGACGGGGCCTGCGCTGACATAGGCGGTTTTGACTGTCGTGTAGAATTCAGCCGCTGCCTTACCCTGTTCGCGTGGACCATACGAGCTGTCGCCCCGGCCACCGAAAGGCACGTGGTAATCGGTGCCAGCGGTGGGCAGGTTAACCGTCACAACACCGGTGCGCGCGTTGCGGCGGAAATGGGTGGCGCGGGCCAGCGATTTGGTCACGATGCCCGAGGTCAGGCCGAAATTGGTGTCGTTGACCACACTCAGCGCCTCGTCATAGCTGCCGACCTTGATGACAGATGTCAGCGGCGCGAACATTTCCTCGCGGTTGATGCGCATGTCGTTGGTGGTGTTCAGGAACACGCCCGGCGACATGTAGAACCCGTCATGGGGCATCTCAAGGCGCTGACCGCCACAGGCCAGCTCGGCCCCTTCGGATTTGCCCAGGTCGACATAGTCGAGGTTCTCGGCCAACTGCTGCTGGCTGACGACGGGGCCCATCTGAACCCCTTCTTCCAACGCGTGGCCGACCTTCATCGCCTGCGCGCCTGCCACCAGTTTCTCGACAAAGGCATCGTGGATGCCCGCATGAACCACAAGCCGCGACGAGGCCGTGCATTTCTGACCGGTGCCACCAAATGCGCCGCCCAGCGCCAGCGCTACCGCCAGATCCAGATCGGCGTCGTCCATCACGGCCAGCGCGTTTTTGGATCCCATTTCCATCTGCACTTTGGTCAGGTTCTGGATCGCCGCAGCGGCGATGCCTTTGCCCACGGGCACCGATCCGGTGAAGGAAATCGCATTGACCTTGGGGCTTTCCACCAGACGTTGCCCGACCGAACGGCCCGAGCCCATCACCAGGCTGAACAGACCTTTCGGGATGTCTTGCCGCGCGATGATTTCGGTCAGGGCCACAGCCGAGGCTGGGGTGATGTTGGCGGGCTTCCACACAACCGCGTTGCCATAGCAAAGCGCCGGGGCGATCTTCCACGAGGCCGTCGCGGTAGGGAAGTTCCACGGGCTGATGATGGCAACCACGCCAACAGCCTCGCGGCGCACATCCACTTCGATATCGGGGCGCACGGAATCGGCGTTTTCACCGATCTGGCGCAGACACTCGGCGGCGTAATACGTGAAGAACTGACCGGCGCGGTAAACCTCACCCTTGCCTTCGGCCAACGGTTTTCCTTCTTCACGGCTCAGCAAAGTACCCAGCTCTTCGGCGCGGGCCATCAACTCGTTGCCGATGGCGTTCAGCACGGCCTGCTTGCGCTCCAACCCGTAGGCAGCCCATTCCACCTGCGCGACGCGCGCCTGATCCAGGGTCGCCTCAAGCTGGTCGGCGCTGGCTTGTGTGAACATGCCGACCAGATCGGTCAGATCCGATGGGTTGCGGTTTTCGATTTCGCTTTCGCCAGCCAGCCATTCGCCGGCAATCAGATTCAGTTTGGTCACGTCAGGCCCCAAATTCGCAAATTTCAGTTTGCGAAAGAATGGAACTTGCTGGTGACATCAGTCAAACTCAAATAACTTTAGAAAACTTCAGAAAGATTGAAGCATGGCCGTCAAAATAGAAATGCTGCGGTGCTTTTGCACCGTGGCCCAAACCGGAAACCTTGCCGAAGCTGCCAGCCGTCTGGGCCGCACGCAATCCGCGGTCTCAATGATGTTGAAACAATTCGAAGAGCATCTTGGAAAGAAACTGTTTGAAGGCGAACGGAAAAACCACCTGTCGCCGCTGGGTCAGCAAGTTCTCGATCTTGCGCTCAAACAGGTGCGGGATTTTGACCAGGCTGTTCAGAATATTGAACTGGCGGCACAGGCCGAGCACGGGTTGATCCGCATCGTATCCGTGCCGTCAGTGGGGGCGTTGGTCTTTCCTGCCCTGCTGGATCATATGACGTCTCGCTTTCCCGGCCTGAAGATCGAGCTGCGAGACGGAGATTCGCAGCAGGTTCTGGATGCGGTCGCCGGGGACACGTCTGATATCGGCATAGCGTCCGGTCACTTTCCGCTGAACGGGGTCAGTGCAGAGCCTCTGTTTCAGGACCGCTTTGGTTTGGTTGCAGCATCCGATCATCCGCTGATGACTCGGGCCGAACCGCCAGCCATTTCCGATCTGGTGGCTCAGCCTTTCGTGCGAAACGCCCTGTGTGACTTTATCGAGTCCGCGCCTTTCCGAGAGATTCTGGACAGGGCCGAGGTTACCATCCACAACACGCATTCCCTGATCACGACTGTCAGGGCAGGCCAGTGGATCACGGTCCTGCCGCAGACCGTCGCGCAGTTCATTCCGGACGCAGTCGCCTTTCGTCCGATTTCGGATTTGCCGGACAGGCGCGAGGTGTATCTTTATGTGCGGGAAAGGTCGCGATTCCGGGAAATCTCGGAGGCCTGTCGTTCATTTGTCCTGTCGAGTGGATTTGGAAATTCAAGCCTGTGAATGCATCAAAAAGGGGATTAACCCTGCTCAAAATCACAAATTAATTTGGTTTTTGCAGACTCACGCCCGCTGCCATGCTAGGTTCTCGCTTGAAGTGGGGGACTTCAGAGGGGCG
>NZ_JBXWSM010000121.1:0-5216 GCF_059613405.1 Ruegeria sp. BHSA118 | reverse complement strand
ATACATGCTGGTGGTGCTTTGGGATATCGTGGTTGCAAACGTGACAGTGGCCCGGATCATCCTGTTCAAACGCAATGATGACCGCCAGCCCAACTGGGTCTGTGTCCCGCTTGAACTGCGCACCCCCGAAGCGATCACGGTTCTGGCAGGCACCATCACGATGACACCGGGCACCGTCAGTTGCGATCTTTCGGCCCAGGGGCGCAACCTGCTGGTACATTGCCTCGACGCGCCAAACCCCGACGAGGTGCGGGACCAGATCAAACAGCGCTATGAACGTCGCCTGAAGGAGATTTTCGAATGATCGACTACGCGATTTATTTTGCATTTGCCTGTTTCGGTGCGGCGATCATGATGTGTCTGTGGCGTATCATCACCGCTGACGGGGTCGGCACTCGGGTTCTGGCTTTGGACACTATGGTGATCAACACCATCGCCCTGATGATCCTATATGGGCTGGATCAGGGGACCGAGATCTTCTTCGAGGCCGCCATGATCATTGCCATGCTCGGTTTTGTTTCCACCGTGGCCTACGCGCGCTTCATGTTGCGCGGCAACATTATCGAATGAGGGCGGGATGACATTCATCGTGGAACTGCTGATCGCCTTTTTCCTGATCGTCTCGGGTATCTTCGGCTTTGTCGGGTCTTTTGGCATGATCAAGCTGAATGACCCAATGTCCCGCCTGCACGCGCCGACCAAGGCGACGACCTTGGGGGTGGGCGGCGTGCTTCTGGCTTCGATCGTGCATTCTGTTCTTCTGGAAGGAAAGCTGTCCCTGCACGAGCTGCTGATCACACTGTTCCTGTTCCTGACCGCTCCGATCACGGCCCTGTTCATTGCAAAATGGCACATACACCGGCATGAAAAACCCGAAGACCTGCCGGATGCCGGCGAGGATGAACTTTGGGCCACCCATGCTGTCGAGCAGGTAGAAGACGTTCCGGATCATAGCGCGAATTGAATCCTATGCATATTCCTCCGCTGCCTCTGACCCGCGATCTGGTTCTTGTTGGCGGAGGTCACACTCACGCGCTGCTGCTGCGCAAATGGGGAATGGGCCCGTTGCCCGGAGCGCGAGTAACCGTGATCAATCCCGGCCCGACGGCCCCGTATTCCGGAATGCTGCCAGGCTATGTCGCCGGGCATTATGACCGGTGGCAGCTGGACATCGATCTGGTCAGACTGGCCCGTTTCGCAGGCGCACGCGTCATTCTGGGCGCGGTCGACAGAATTGATACTGATCGTCAGGAAATCCATGTTCCCGGGCGTCCTCCGGTAGGTTTCGATGTGGCATCGATCAATGTTGGGATCACTTCGGACATGCCCGCAATGCCCGGCTTTGCGGAACATGCCGTACCGGCCAAACCACTGGGACCATTCGCGGCACAATGGGCTGCTTTTCTGGCAAGCAGCGGCCCTGCCTCGGTCGTCGTGATCGGCGGTGGAATCGCCGGGGTTGAATTGGTCATGGCGATGGCTCACGCGCTTGGGGCCAAGGGTCGGCCAGCGCAGGTTACGCTGATCGACAATGCCTATGCTCTGACGGCCACCAAACCCAAAGCGGCCGAGACGATCCGCCGTACGATGCAGGATCTAGGTGTAGAGGTGATCGAAAACGCCGCGATCAGCCGGATCGCTTCGGATCACGTCGCATTGCAGGACGGGCGCAAAATCCCGGCCGGTTTCGTGACAGGTGCGGCCGGAGCCCGCCCGTATGGCTGGATCGAAAAGACCGGGCTGGACCTTGAGGATGGCTTCATCCGGGTAAACAGCTACCTGCAATCCAGCGATCCCGTGGTTTTTGCCGCCGGTGATTGCGCCCATCTGGCGGACAATCCCAGACCCAAGGCCGGGGTTTATGCAGTGCGCGAAGCACCGGTTCTGTTCGACAATCTGCGCGCGGCGCTGGGGGCTGGACGGATGCGCAAGTACGTCCCGCAGAAAGACTACCTGAAGCTGATTTCGCTGGGCGGCAAATCAGCGCTGGGTGAGCGGTTGGGGGTGTCCCAAAGCGGAGCGATGATGTGGAAATGGAAAAACCACATCGACCAGACCTTTATGAACAAGTTCCGGGACCTGCCGCAGATGAGGCCCCCTGCGCTGCCGCGCGCACGTGCCGCCGGGCTTGTCGAGGCGCTGGGTGAAAAACCGATGTGTGGCGGATGCGGAGCCAAGGTCGGGCGCGGAGCATTGCAGGTGGCGCTGAAATCGCAGCCCGCCCCCATTCGCCCGGATATCATCCCCCTGCCCGGCGACGACGCGGCTCTGCTTCAGACGGGCGGGGTTCGGCAGGTCATGACATCAGATCACCTGCGGGCTTTTACCAATGATCCCGTACTTATGGCGCGCATCGCCGCTGTTCACGCCTTGGGGGATGTGTGGGCCATGGGGGCCACGCCTCAGGCTGCCACGGCAACGATCATCCTTCCACGCATGTCGGCTGCCCTGCAACGCCGTACCATGTCGGAAATCATGTCGATCGCAGGAGACGTCATGCGGGACGCCGGTGCCGATATCGTGGGCGGGCACAGCTCCATGGGTGACGAGATGACAATCGGCTTCACACTGACCGGCCTGTGCGAAGCCGCCCCGATTACGCTGGCCGGCGGGCAACCGGGCGACTGTCTGATCCTAACAAAACCCATAGGAAGCGGCGTTCTTATGGCGGCCGAGATGGCAGGCCAGGCCAACGGTGCCTGGGTCGCCGCGGCCTTCCGGCACATGGCGCAGCCGCAGGGCACGGCGGCCCGCATATTGGCCGGGGCCCATGCGATGACCGACGTGACCGGGTTTGGTCTGGCCGGACATCTGCAAGGTATCTGCGACGCTTCCGGATGCGGGGCCATGATGGATCTGGGTGCCGTGGAGGTGATGGATGGCGCGCAGGAACTGACGGACCGGGGCGTTCGATCAACCCTTTTTGCAGATAACAGGGCAATAGCACCCGCCCTGCCCGCCGAGGGCAAAGCCGCCCTGATGTTCGACCCGCAGACAGCAGGCGGCCTGCTGGCCGCGGTGGCGGCAACGGACGCCGATACCGTCCTGAATGACCTCAGGAACGCTGGATATCCGGCCATGGCAATCGGTGAACTCACCGATGTACCGGGCCTGCGTCTTCAGGACTGATCCAGAAGGGTTTCGATCCGGGTGGCCGCATCGCTCAGGCCGGCATCGTTCAGAACGGCGATCTCAATATCGGCCAGCACCTCGACGGAACGGGACCGCCGCGACTTTGCGTATGCCGGGTCATAATGCTGCTCCATCAGGGCCTGGGTCAGCACCTGTTTTTGACCTGCTTTGATCAGCTGCATCCAACCATCCACAACCTCGTGCCCGCGATGAAAGCGCAGCGGCGACAACCGGTCCCGCAAACGGTCGCCGTCAGACAGGATGTCGTCATAGGCCTGAACGAGATAGGCGGCGCGCGCCTCAAGCGGAGCCATTATGTTCACCCGTGGTGCTGCGCACAAAGCGTTCCACAGGCTGGGCGGCAGTATCAGGCTGCCGATCTTGGAGGATTCCGCTTCGATGACAACCGGGCGCGCGGTATCCATCGCACAAAGCGCCCCTGCCAGGGCCGATTCAAAAGCTTTCTGGCTGGGCTGGCCGCCCGGTCTTTCCCCCAGCAGGGAACCCCGGTGATTGGCCAGTGCTTCGAGGTCAAGAACCTGCACCCCGCGTGACAGCAGAAGGGCCAGCAATTCTGTCTTGGCCGTTCCGGTATATCCATCCAGCGCCACCAACCGATGCGGCAACGGATCATCGTACAAATACGCATTCACCAGCCTGCGATAGGTGCGATAGCCGCCCTCAATCACATCCGCGCGCCAGCCGATTTGTTGCAGCATCCATGTAAACGACCCGGAACGCTGTCCGCCACGCCAGCAATAGACCAGAGGGCGCCAGCTGCCATCGTGGTGGCTCAGATGTTGCTCGATGTGGTTGGCCGCATTGCGGAACACCAGAGCAGCCCCGAGTTTACGCGCCAGAAACGGGCTTTCCTGTACATACATGGTGCCGACACGGGCGCGTTCCTCGTTATTTAGAACCGGCAGATTGATCGCGCCTGGCAGATGATCTTCAGCGAACTCTGCCGGGCTGCGCACATCGATGACTAAGTCAAAAACATGCGCGTAAAGCTGTGTCAGATCAGAAAAAGTCAGGGCCATGCGGAAGGTCTAGCTTGCCGCGTTTGCAAAGAAAAGGCCACAGGCCTTCACATGTGCAAAGGCTCGATCAAATCAGGCCCGCTGGCCCGGTTCGAGTTCACGACCGGATCAACGCGATGAAAAGTCAGCACATCCTCTGCCCCCGGCTGCATCAGACGAGCAGCCCCCTTTCCCGCTTCTCCCAGCCATAATGACCAATGCTCGGGCTCGAGGATGAGGGGCATCCGATGATGGATGGCGGCAAGGTTTTCGTTGGCCGCCGTCGTCACTATGGCACAGGTGCCCTGACGGTTTTCATCCACCCCCCAGTCCTGCCAGATCCCCGCAAAGGCAATGGGGGCGCCGTCCCTGCGATGGATGTACCAGGGCAAGCGCGTTCCCTCGTCCGTCTTGGTCCATTCGTAAAACCCTGTTGCGACAATCAGACAGCGACGCGACCGGCAGGCATCGCGAAAGGCAGGCTTTTCCGCCAAAGTCTCGGCGCGGG
Organism: Ruegeria sp. BHSA118; assembly: GCF_059613405.1. NCBI lineage: Bacteria > Pseudomonadati > Pseudomonadota > Alphaproteobacteria > Rhodobacterales > Roseobacteraceae > Ruegeria > Ruegeria sp. BHSA118. Next base: position 557 of record NZ_JBXWSM010000121.1, on the reverse strand, counting down.
CGTTGATCAGCAACGGCCCGGCGGATTCCGTCTTGTACCAATGTGGCAAGAACCCCCAACGCAGCGCATCCAGACGCCGACCTGATTCCCCACCCCGAACCACATGTACCTGATTTGTCGGGCAAACGTTGAAGTTCGGCACGGTTGGCAACGCGTTTGCCGGGCGCGCGGAAAACAGTTGCGCCATCGCGTCATTGGGAAGAGTTATTGCAAACCGTCCGCACATGGGTAATCAACCGACGATACAATCTTGATACTGGCACAGGATCTCACGGGATCACATGGAAAACCCAAAAACGCAATCCCTCAAGAGCAAAGCGATGGCCCTTTTGGACGCAGGCAAGCTTTAACAGGCGCTGAAAAAAGCCCAGTTGGGCATCAAGAAATTCCCCAAGGACTCGGATTACCAAGCCATCGCCGGTTTCGTTTTGACCGAGATGAAGCAGTACAGAAAATCCATTCCGCATTTCATTGAAGCCTCGCGGATGAAGCCCGATGATCCGCAGTTTGCCGAGAACCTGGCAAACGCTCTGATGCAGACAGGGCAAATTGTGCAG
>NZ_JBXWSM010000120.1:0-5112 GCF_059613405.1 Ruegeria sp. BHSA118 | reverse complement strand
ATATGTCCTGCCCGAATCTTTGTTCGTGGTTTTATTGACGCTTACCGTAGAGTTATCCACAGGAGGCGTAAAGCCGCCGGAACGTGGGTTCAGAGTCACTGCAACGTGGGATCAGAGTCACCCTATCGTGGGATCAGATTCAGTATGATCTGCAAGAAATACAAAAACCTCTTTTTTTTCTTATACTTAATAGAACTCGAATTCACCCGTAACTGATAAAATAACAGGATTCTAACTGAACATTTTTTTGCCAAACGCTCAAAAGCAGCGTCTCGGAGGCTTTCTACCCCTTAATTTGCTTAGAAAATTCAGTTTTATACTCATAATACTTTCACATGCTTCCTTTTGTGGTATGTTGTCGAAAACATAGCACATGGGCAGTATTTCAATGCGCGCAGCAACGTCCGACGGGCTTCCCCCGTATTTCAATATCGACCCGGATCTGGCCTATGCTGAACTGGGCGATCCAACCGGAACACATGAGTTCTCGCAAATCGCGGATGCCTGTGCGCGGGGGCGTAGCGACCTGGCGAACCGGGGGTTGGAAGAAAACGGTCAGAAAAAGCTGCGCCTGTTTTCAACCTGGGAAATCACCAAATATCTGATCCCTGTCGCGCCTGCTCATTTTCGCCGGGTCCTGAAAGGCAATCCGGATCTGCCGCAGGGACAGTCCGAAACCGAAGGCGGTGCCAAGTGGTTCACGCTGGATGAGGTTCTGCGGCTGCGGGCGCATTTCGCCTCGGAAGGATCCAAGGCAAAAGAATACCGTCCCTACCGACCCGAGGGTCTGCCCGCAAAGATCGTGTCCGTGGCCAATTTCAAGGGTGGTGTTGGCAAAACCTCGACCTGCGCGCATCTGGCCATGTCGGCGGCTTTGGACGGCTACAAGGTGCTGGTCATTGATCTGGACAGCCAGGGCTCGATGACGTCGATCTTCGGCGGCAAGGTCAGCGATGAATGGCAGACGGTATTTCCCCTGCTCGCCCGTCATTACGCCACCCATCTGCGCCGCGACAATCAGGGGCGGCTTGACCGGGGTGAAGCGCCGCATCCGATTGACGATACCCTGTCCGAGGCGCTGAAGACCCGCAGCAGCGATCTGATCCAGACCACCCATTGGCCGAATATCGACCTGATCGGCGCGCAGCTGAACCTGTACTGGGCGGAATTCCAGATTCCCGTCTGGCGGATGCAGGGCCGCAGCTGGAAGCTGTGGGATGCGCTGACAGATACGCTGGACGAAGATGGGGTGCTGGACGACTATGACATCATTTTCATCGATACCCCCCCTGCCCTTGGCTATCTGACGATCAATGGGCTGGCCGCCTCGGATATCCTTCTGGTGCCCATGGGGGCCTCGTTCCTCGAGTTTGATTCCACTGGCCGGTTCTTTGACATGCTGCATTCCACCTTCCAGTCCATCGAAGACGGAGAGAACATGGCGGCCCGTGCCCTGGGGCGGCCCGAGATGGCGTTTCAGTGGGATGCGGTGCGCACGATCATCACCCGCTATGACGGCAGCCAGCAGGCCGAACTGGCCGGGCTGATGCAGGCCTATCTGGGCCGGACCCTGTCGCCGCATTGGCAGGGCTACACGGCGCTGATCGGGCAGGCGGGGGAACAGGTCAACGGTATCTACGAGGCCGATTACCGCGATTTCAACCGCGAGACCTATGTGCGCGGGCGGGAAACCTTCGATGCCACCTATGCCTCGTTCAAGAAGCTGCTGATTGGCGTCTGGCGGGGCGAAGAACGGGCCCGGCAGGCCGAAGCGGCGGGAACACCGGAACTGTCGCTCTGATCGCGATGTTTCGCGCGCGAAACACGCCTGCCACGTCCCGAAACCGAGTCTGATCCGCGCAGGAAAAGGAGAAACCAATGGCAAAACGTAAACGACTGACCCCTGCCCGGCCGGATTATCTGGAAGACAGCCGCCCTGCCCCCGGGCTGAACCCCATGTTCCCCACAGACGCCCCCCGGACCACGCCGCCGGTTGCACAGGTGGCCGGGGCCACGGCGGCGCAGGCAGCGCTGGAAGAGCTGTCCGGAGAATTGCGTGCCGCGCGGGCCGAAGGGCGCTTGGTGCAGGATCTGCCATTGGACGCCATCGAGGAAACCTACCTGATGCGTGATCGCATGGCGGCCGATGACGCGGATATGGAGGCGCTGAAGGAAAGCCTGAGGGCCCGTGGCCAGCAAACCCCGATCGAGGTCGTGGAGCTGGAGGGCGGGCGTTACGGGTTGATCTCGGGCTGGCGGCGTCTGACAGCGCTGCGGGCTTTGGCGCAGCAGACGGGCGAGGCCCGCTTTGAGACCGTGCGTGCCTTTCTCAGGCAGCCGCAGAGCGCATCTGATGCCTATGTGGCCATGGTCGAGGAAAATGAAATCCGCGTCGGGCTGAGCTATTACGAGCGCGCCCGGATCGTGGCGCGCGCGGCAGAGCAGGGCGTTTACCCGGATGAAACTGCGGCCCTGCGCGGGCTGTTCGCCTCGGCCAGCCGGGCGAAGCGATCCAAGATCGGATCCTTCATCGCGATCTATCACGCCCTGGATGACCATCTGCGCTTTGCGTCAGCTATTCCTGAACGGTTGGGGCTGTCGATTGCCAAGGTTCTGAAAGAGGAGGTAAAAGCAGCTTCCTTGATCACCACCGCTCTGCGGAAGGCTGCGCCTCAGAGCGGGGAAGCCGAGATTTCCGCTCTGACCCGTGCAGTGAGCGGCTTGGGGTCGAACGGGGAAAACCCACCTGCTGCCAAGCCCTCCCTGAAAGAGACATTCGGCGGCATTCAGTTGAAACAGAGTCGAAACGGTGCACAGGTCACCCTGTCCGGCGAGGGAATGTCCGAGACATTTCTTGCAGAGCTGAAAGCCTGGCTGCACGCGCGCGGCACATGATGTTTCGCGCGCGAAACAGAGGCTGAGAGGTCTGGTTCTCTTGTAGCACGCTGCACGCTCGATTTTTTGCGGGCATTACGTCGTGACCCAGAAAGAGATGGGCCCTGATCCTGGAGCCACCACCCGATATAGCCAGGAACATCAACGATCAAAAGTCCGCGCCAGAACCGGTTGCATTGGTGTGCTCATGGCACTTGGTGAGATTGTTTTTGGTATTGAGATGCCACGATTTGCTGCGCTTGCGAGGATAATGCCGTTGAAGCAAAACTGTAATTCGTTGTTTTTTTGGGGGAAATAGGGGAATATCCGGATTAGCTTTACCAGGAAGGGCGCAGACGTCCGATTTGGATCGTTGAAGGCAGCTTGGATTCGACGCTCAGTGATAGCCGCTTTTTAGTCTGCTACGCCCCCCCTATTGCGCGCATTTGTGAGCCACATGTGTCAGGGGTCATTTGGCGTTAAGGGTCGGTAATACGCTCGAAGGAGGAAACAAAATGAAAGACTTAAAGCAAACAAAGCCATGAAGAACTCGTATGTCTTCATTCGCTTGGCTTTACCTCTGCTGATTTTTTTAGGGGTTCTCATATTTCGGGACGCTCTCGTGGATTTTCTGGAGACTACGACTGGTAGTTTGGGATTCATGACACGCCTAATCGGGGTCATTTCAACCGTTTGGGAAAGAGCTCTGCTGTTTGTATTGATTGTCCTGGCTTTGGGTGCTGTGATCTTCCTGCTTTCCCGTTTCTTACCAAAACGCATCAGGTCATTCGCGTTGTTTGCCCTTGTCTTGGCGGGCGTCACCTGGGGCTTGTACCCATGGACAGGACGTGACGCAGTTGTTCTTGGCGTTGTCTGCGGTGGGGTTTTGGTTGCGAATTCCGGGGTGTTCTGGTCGCAATATCTTCGTAAGCCGGTGTCCGGCAGATTAATTGATGCCGTGATGATCTGCGCGGTTGGTTTAGCCGAATTGTTGTTGCCGCGCCCCTACTATCTTTGGGTAAGATGCAAACTTGGCTCAGATGCACCACGCAAAGAGCCCGGTTTTGGGCGCTACATTCCTGGTGTTGTTGTCGCCTCTGCTCTCATCGTTGCTTTTTTTCCTTTTCCGAGGTTGGCAGAAATTGGACAAAACCTGTTTATGTCCCCTCAGGCCAAAGTCATTTTTGGCCCGCGTTTCGGAATTTATACAAAGTACGACATAGCTTCGATGGTGTTTGATCCTGTTTCGGGTCAGCTTTTTTTATGCGGAAACGGAACAAATACATTGCTGGTGCTTCTCCCCGAAACCCAAGAGGTGAGCGATACAGGGATCATAACCGACAAAACCCAATTCTGCGTTTTTGACCCTGACCGCAGGCAAATATCATTCGCCAATCGGGCTGCTGAGAAGTTGGTTTTAGTGGATGTTGAAGGCCGCAAGATCGTGTCCGACCGTGCGTTGGGAACGTTGCCCCCTGGGGAAATTATTATGGGTTACAATCCTTCGGAAAATGTTCTTATTGCAGCGTCCGAAGCCGCAGAACGGGCGGAAGATATAGACTCGGTGCAAATATTCGATGCCAATAGCCTGGCGCGCAAGTTGACACTGGACGTGGATCCCGGAAATCTGATCACCCATCCTCTTAAACCAATTATGTATGTGAATTTTTTCTTCCGTGATGAAGGCGTACATGCTTTCAACCTGAGGAATGGAGAGCTGCTCGCCAGCACTCCTTCGGACGACCGCAGTGATCGATCTACGGTTGACGTTTCACGAGAAGAATTGCTGGTGACCTCGCCGGTGCACGCGCGTATTCAGGTCTTTGATACGACCACTTTGGCATCAAAGAACAGCTTTCCCACTGTATTTGGCGCGCGCGGGTTGGCATTGGATGCAGAGCGTGACCTGCTTTTGGTCGGAAGCATATTGACGAACCAGGTTGACGTGATTGATCTGAAGACTCGAAAATCTCTGCGGCGTTACAGGCTTGGGCCCTGGCTGCGCGATATCGTCATCGATCCCGAGAGCGGGACAGCCTATGTTTCTTCGCGCTTTGCGGTTTATCAATTGAATTACCTGGAGTGATTTGCCGTCGGAATGCGCAATCCCACCGAGGGTTCTGAAGGTATAGACACCCCCGCCGACCACAAGACAGTCACATCTTGACCAAGCGTCCGTCTGCCACCCTGATCCCCTGCTTTTCAAAGACGTTGCGCGTGTCAAAGACCAGCGCGGCC
>NZ_JBXWSM010000119.1:0-5547 GCF_059613405.1 Ruegeria sp. BHSA118 | reverse complement strand
GTGCGACAAAAGCAAGGCCGGCGATTGCGGCCAGCCCACCGACCGGGGCGAAATCGAACATGTGAAACGGCTCGCCCAGTGTTTCGGCCCGGATCGACGCGATGATGATGTTCGGAGGTGTGCCGATCAGCGTCGCCATCCCCCCCAGAATAGTGGCGAAGCTCAGCGGCATCAGCGACAGGCCCACCGATCGCCCCGCCTTGCGCGCGGTCTGAATGTCCACGGGCATCAGCAGCGCCAGTGCCGCCACGTTGTTCATGAAGGCCGACAGAACCGCACCGATCCCGCCCATCAGGGCGATATGTGCACCCAAGCCCCGCGAGGCATCAACCAGCGTGCGGGTGATCAGGAACACTGCTCCGGACCGGACCAAACCGGCAGATACCACCAAAACCAGCGCCACGATGATGGTGGCCGGATGGCCGAAACCGGCAAAGGCGCCATCCACCGGCACGACGCCCAGCACGACGCCGATCATCAGCGCGGCAAAGGCCACAAGGTCGTATCGAAACCGGCCCCACAGCAGCATTCCGAAGACGGTGATGAAAAGCGCAAAAAGAATGATCTGATCTGTCGTCATGCCGTCACCATACTAGTCGGTGAAGCCGTCGCAAGCCGCTCTCTTGATCCTGCCCCCTGCAAACGTCTATATGAGCGCCGAACACGCAATCACGATGACGAGGACGCATTATGGCAGGCCACTCAAAATGGGCCAACATCCAGCACCGCAAGGGGCGTCAGGACGCCGCGCGGTCCAAACTGTTTTCCAAACTGTCGAAAGAGATCACCGTTGCCGCCAAGATGGGCGACCCCGATCCCGACAAGAACCCGCGCTTGCGTCTGGCCGTGAAAGAGGCCAAGTCGAACTCGGTTCCCAAGGATGTGATTGACCGCGCGATCAAGAAATCTGTGGCCGGTGAGGGCGACGAATACGAAGAGATTCGGTATGAGGGCTACGGCCCCAACGGCGTGGCCGTGATTGTCGAAACCATGACCGACAACCGCAACCGCACCGCCTCGACCGTGCGTTCGACCTTTTCCAAGAACGGCGGCAATCTGGGCGAGACGGGCTCGGTCGGGTTCATGTTCGACCGCAAGGGCGAGGTTGTCTATCAGGCGGATGCAGGCGATGCGGATACGATTTTCGAAGCCGCGATCGAAGCCGGTGCCGAGGATGTCGAAAGCTCGGAAGACGGCCACATCATCTGGTGCGCGGATACCGATTTGAACGACGTTTCGAACGCGCTGGAAGAAGCGCTGGGTGAATCGGAATCCACCAAATTGGTGTGGAAGCCGACCACCACGACCGAGCTGGGTCTGGAAGACATGCAAAAGCTGATGAAGCTGGTGGATGCGCTGGAAGACGATGACGACGTGCAGCGTGTCACGACCAATTTCGAAGCCTCGGATGAGGTGATGGCGCAGCTCTGAGCTGTTGTGGATAGTGATGGCGAAACCCGACTCAACGGCCGGGTTTTTTCGTTTTTGGACAGTTTTGAAGAGTTGTTGGCTGAACCCTTCGAAACGCATAGGCTGAAAAAAAACCCGGAATTTCCGGGGTGACGCCACCGAAAGATCCGCGATGGATGCGACTGCTGAAAAGGCCAAGCGAAACGTGCCGGTTCTTGCTGGGCAGAGTATCGTGTCTCAAGTCGCGTGGACTCTGGGCAGCCCATCGGTCGTTTTGCCGTTTCTGGCCGTGTCATTCGAATTGCCGATGTTCGTGGCGGGCGCCCTGGTTTCGGTGCGAATGATTGGCAGCCTGATTTCCGATTTCTTTCTGGCGCAACCCATAGCGGCGAAATCGCAAAAGAAACGTGCCATCGCGCTGACCGAAGCGATCATCGGATCCTGTCTGGTTCTGGCAATGGTGGCCGCCGCGACCGGGGTCGTTCCGTTGATCGCAGTGGTTTTCATAGCGGTCTTTTTCGTGATCGGTCTTGTGGACGAGGTGCAGAACCTGATGTTCACCGATCTGCTGGGCGATCATGTCCACTCGCGTTCGCGCATGGTTCTGCATTACCTGCAACTTGGGGGCGGGGGCCTGTTTGCCATCGGCCTTGCCATGCTGGTGCATCAGATCACCAGGGAAAATCCACCTTTTTCACGCCACTCAACCATGATCGGCGTATCGGTTGCGTTTTTCATGCTGTCAGGGCTTTTGATGCTGGCCATGACAGAGAATGCCCGCTCGGCGGAGCCGGCAAACAAGACCGGACCCAAAGCAAAGCTGTCGTTCAAAGCCAATGCCCGGGGTATTCTTGGCATGTTCGAATACTCGTGGTTTCGGCGTTACATGGTCATGCGAATGCTTTTGGTGGCTGTTTCGCTTTCCGTCCCGTTCTTCGCGCTGATCGCGGCCGAGGCGCATCACAGCTCGGCCAAGGGGCTGACCGCGATGATTGTTTCATCTGCTTCGGGCTATCTTGTGTCCGGGCCTTTGTGGCAGGTCGTGAACATGAAGTCTCATCGTGCCGTCATGGTGGTCGGGACACTGATGGTGGCCGCAACCGGCGGTGTTCTTCTGGCATTTCACTACTTGGGTTTTGATCACGATGTGCATCTGCACGCGATCGCGCTGTTTGTTGTCACCGTTGCGGTGACCGGGATCAGCAGCGCGCGCAAGCTTTATTTCCTGGACGTCGCGCCCAAGGAACAGCGCGTTCAGGGATCAGCCGCGATCAAGTCTTTTACTCGATTGTTGGCGGTGCTGCTTTCGGTGGCCCTGGCCGCAGTCGCCCATATGCACGAGGTTGCATTGGCCGTCGGGTTCATAGTCGCGGCCAGCCTGGTGGCCTGCGTGACATGCTATCTGACGATGTCGCCGGACCGAAAGGACGCCCCGGACACACAGGGCTGATGCGGCTCCGCTCAGAAAAAGGAAGAAATCTCGTCCAGGGGCTTTTTCAGCTTTGCCACGGACGGCACGGTCGCGGTTTCCGAGGGATGTCCAACTGCGATGATCATTGTCGGTTTCTCTGAAGCGGGCCGACCCAGCGCATCGGTCAGAAACCGCATCGGATTCGGGGTATGCGTCAACGTGCTGAGACCGGCGTGATGCAACGCTGCCAGCAGAAAGCCGGTGGCAATGTTCACACTTTCCGGCACATAGTAATTCTTGTACCGCGTCCCGTCGTCGAATTGCCCCCAGCGTTGGGCAAAGACCACGATCAGCCACGGGGCGATGGTCAGATGTTCCTTGACCGCGTTTGTCCCGATGGGTTCCAGTGCCTTGATCCATTCATCGCCCGCCCCTCCCGCGTAAAAGCGACGCTCTTCTTCTTCGGCTTCCTCGCGGATGCGCAGTTTCAGCTTGGGGTCCGAGACGGCAGCAAAATGCCAGGGTTGGTGGTTTGCACCTGACGGGGCCGTTCCCGCGGTGCGCAGGCAGGTTTCGATCACGTCACGAGCCACCGGGCGCGTGGAGAAGTCCCGAACGGTATGACGTCGCCGCATCTTGTCAAAAAAAGCCACTGCCGCGTCCTGCATGTCCGCATCACTGATCTCGCATCGGTCGGGCAGGGGAATGGGGTCATAACTGAGGGCGTCGCGCGAGAACATTGGTTCCTCCAATCGAATGAGTCTGACTATATGCCGTGTGACGGTAGTAAAACCCGTTGCGCAGCATGCTGGACCGCCTGTGTAAGGGGTTTGAGCGCCGGGGCAAGAACCCGCCCGACCTGCCAGCTGAGCGCGATGTCCAGTGGCGCATCGGGAACGATCGGGCTCAGCAGCCTACGCGCCATGGCGTCTTGCACAAGGGCTGCGGGGTTCATGCCCCAGCCAATCCCGGCGATTGCGGCATCAACGAACCCTTGCGAAGATGGCAGGAAGTGGAAAGGCGGTGACAGATGTTTGCCGGTGTGATGTGCGATCCACGCTTTTTGCAGACCGTCCTTCCTGTTGAAGACAAGGCAGGGCGCTTTGCTGAGGGTTTCCTCGGTCACGCCGTTCTTGAACCAGGTGTTCACAAATTTCGGGCTGGCGGTGGGCAGATACCTCAACACGCCCAGCTCAATCGCGTCGCAACCGCTCACGGTTTGTCCGCCGACGGTGACGGCGGCGCTGACCTCGCCGCGCCTCAGCCAATCCGCCGAATGGTCCTGATCGTCGATTACAAGGTCGAAAAGCATGTCGGGCACCCGCGCCATCGCGTCAATGAACCAGGTGGCCAGAATGTCGGCGGGAACCGCCACGCGAACCCGCGCGGGCCCGGGTTCTTGTGCCAGTGTCAATTCCCGAGCCAGCTGCGCCTCCAGCAGACCGACATCTTCGGCGTAACGTGCGATGCGCTGCCCGGCTGGCGTTCCGGTGCAAGGGGTTCCCCGATGGATGAGCGAGGCGCCCAAGCGATCCTCCAGCGCTTTTATCCGCTGGGATATCGCCGAAGGGGTTACTGCCAGTTCCGCCGCCGCCGCATCAAAGCTGCCATGGCGCAGAATGGCTGACAAGGCGGCCAATTGGTGAGGGTCCAGCAACATTAGCAAAACTTAACTGATGGCAACATCTTTAATTTGATAGATCGCATCGCGACCATTAGTCAACGCAATGGCAACGCAGGAGATACCATGCCAACATCCGTGATCGCCGGTTTTGCGCTGGGTTTCAGTCTGATCCTCGCCATCGGGGCACAGAACGCCTTTATTCTGAGGCAGGGCTTGCGGCGCGAGCATGTGTTTTTTCTGTGCCTGACCTGCGCGGTGTCTGATGCCATCCTGATCGGAGCGGGTGTGGCAGGTTTTGGCACACTGGCACAGGCTGCACCCTGGTTCGAAACCGTGATGCGATACGGTGGGGCGGCATTCCTGATCTGGTATGGCCTGCGCAGTCTCCGGTCGTCCTGGCTGGGCGGTTCGGTGATGGAAATCGGCAATGGCCAGCGAACCAGCCTCAAGGCCGCGCTGCTGACGGTATTCGCGTTCACCTGGCTGAACCCGCATGTATATCTGGATACGGTCGTGCTGATCGGTTCGATCTCGGCCCAATATGACGACCGGCTTGGTTTCGCCCTCGGCGCGATGACATCCAGTTTTTTATTCTTCTTTTCGCTTGGCTATGGGGCAAGCATCCTGTCGCCTGTTTTTGCGCGCCCCAGGGCGTGGCAGGTGCTGGACGCAGGGATTGGCGTGGTCATGTTGGGTATCGCGCTGAAACTTGTTACCATGTGAAGGGTTGTTCCCGGCCGGGTTTCGGTGTTCAACCTTGAACATGACTTCATCCACCGTATCGTCCCGCCCGCTTGCCGGCATGTTCTGGATGTTCGCCGCCGGCTTGTCCTTTGTTGTGATGACCGCGCTGGTGAAGTCGCTGGGCACATCGATGAATTCCATTCAGGCCGCCTTCCTGCGATATGTGCTGGGGTTGGTGTTTCTCTTGCCGGCCATGCGGTCGATCATGGCGACGCATCTGACCCCCCGCCTGCTGACGCTGTTCGGTCTGCGAGGTGTCGTGCATGCGGTTGCGGTCATGCTCTGGTTCTTTGCGATGACACAGATACCACTGGCCGAAGTTACAGCCATGAATTACATGACTCCGGTTTACGTCACA
>NZ_JBXWSM010000118.1:0-5626 GCF_059613405.1 Ruegeria sp. BHSA118 | reverse complement strand
GTTCTGGCCGCGACCTCTGCTTTTGCGGCGGATGTCATCGATCCCGATACCCTGAAAAGACTTGTGCATCAGGATTGCGGGTCCTGTCACGGCCTGTCCCTGAAGGGCGGTCTTGGTCCCGATCTGCGCAGTGAGACACTTGAACACTACGACGCGGATGTTTTGACCAGCGTCATCCTTGACGGCATCCCCGACACCGCGATGCCCCCGTGGCGGCCTCTGATCAGTGAAGAAGAGGCCGAATGGATCGCCCGTTATCTGCTGGAACAGGAGGCACAATGAAATACTTCATTCTTGGCCTTGCAGCCACATTGATGATGACCACAGCGCAGGCTGAACCGACCGCGACAGGAGACCTTGGTCTGGTCATCGAACGCGCCAAGGGCTCGGTGCTTCTTGTGGATCAATCCGACCGCGCAGCTCTGGCCCGGATCGAGGGATTGGGTGATCTGTCGCATGCGTCTTTGGTCTATTCGCCCGATGAACGGTTTGCCTATGTGTTTGGCCGCGACGGCGGGCTGACCAAGATCGACATCGTGACCCGCCAGATCGTGAACCGCGTCGTGCAGGCCGGCAACGCCATCGGCGGGGCGATTTCGGACGATGGCAAGCTTGTGGCCGTATCGAATTATGAACCCGGTGGCGTGCGCGTATTCGATGCAGACACGCTTGAGATGGTCGCTGACATCCCGACCGACAGCAAAACCATCGGTCTGGTCGATGCGCCCGGTCGGCGGTTCGTTTTCACGATGTGGGACACTGGGGAAACCTGGATTGCCGATTTCGCAACAGGCACACCAGAGATCACCAAGATCCCGGACATGGGCAAGAACCCCTATGACGCGCTGATTACTGCCAATGGCCGCACCTATATCACCGGTCTGTTTGGCGAGGACGGTCTGACCGCGCTGGATCTGTGGGCCGATACACCCGAACCGATCCGGGTTCTGCCCGATTACGGGCGTGGGCAGGAAGAAATGCCGGTCTACAAGATGCCTCATCTGGAAGGCTGGGCGCTGACGGGCCGCGAGTTCGTTTTGCCCGCTGTCGGCCATCACGAGGTTCTGTGGATCGACGCCGACACTCTGACCGAAACGGGACGGACCAAAACCCACGGGCAACCGGTCTTTGCCATGGCCCGCCCCGATGGACGGCAGGTCTGGGTAAATTTCGCCCACCCGCTGAATGACACTATTCAGGTGATCGACAGTGTCAGCAAACAGATCATCCACGAATTCAAGCCCGGCCCGGCGGTATTGCACATGGAGTTCACGCCGCGCGGGCATGAGGTCTGGATCAGCGTGCGCGATGCCAACAAGGTCATGGTCTACGACACGCACAGTTTTGAAAAACTGCGCGAGATCGACGCGGACAGCCCGTCCGGCATCTTCTTTACCGCCCGTGCGCACAGAACAGGGCTGTAACCGATGCGACATATCACGGACCCGATCGACCGCCGCCTGCTGGACGAATTTCAGCGCGATTTCCCGATCACACAGAGACCGTTCCAGATGCTGGGTGACGCACTCGGGCTGGACGAAGCCGAAGTCATTCATCGCTTGTCCCGGATGCGCGCCACAGGCCGTATTACACGGGTTGGCGCCACCATCACACCCGGCGCGGTGACGGCCAGCACCCTGGCTGCCGTGGCGGCTCCGGAAGATCGGTTGGAGGAGGTCGCCGCCCTGATCGATGCCGAACCCGGGGTGAATCACAATTATCAACGCGAAGACGCGTGGAACCTGTGGTTTGTTGCGACCGGGCCGGATCGCGCGCATGTCAACGATACCCTGGCGCGGATCAGTCGATCCACCGGATTGCAGGTGCTGGACCTGCGGCTGGTGCGCCCTTTCAACGTGGATCTTGGTTTTCGCATGACTGGCGGGGCCAAAAACGTGCCCACTGCGCGAAAGGTCGATGCATCCGTCATGCGCGAAGGCGATCGTTGCCTGCTACAGTCTCTGAGTTCCGGGCTGTCTTTGGTCTCAGAACCCTATGCCGCGATGGCTCGTTCGCTGAAACGGGATGTGACAGACGTGATGGAGCGGGTCGAAGCCCTGCATGCCGCCGGAATAATCTCGCGGCTCGGAGTCATTGTGCGTCACCGGGCGCTTGGCTGGTCGGCCAATGCGATGGTGGTCTGGGACCTGCCGGCAGAACAGATTGAAACCGCCGGTCCGGCTTTGGCCGCCTACCCGGGGGTGACCCTGTGCTATGAGCGTAATCCGGTTCCCGATGTCTGGCCATATCGCCTGTATTCCATGATCCACGCCCGCACACGCAATGAGGCTTTGGATGTTCTGGCCGGTGCGATTGCATTGCCCGAATTGGCCGGAGCACAGAACAAGGTTCTTTTCTCAACCCGCTGTTTCAAACAGACCGGTGCGCTGATTCAGGCAAAGGAGGTCGCCGCATGACGCTGGACCAAACGGATCGCGCGATCCTGAATCGTATGCAAGAGGATCTGCCGCTTACTTCGCGCCCTTACGCAACCGTCGCCGAAGAGCTTGGCCTGTCCGAGGCGGAATTGCTGACGCGTCTGAGCCGTATGAAAGATGATCGCACCATCACGCGCTTCGGTCCGTTTTTCGACGCCGCGGCCATAGGTGGGGCTTTCTGCCTTTGTGCAATGGCCGTTCCTGACGAAGATTTCGAAACTGTCCTGACAAAAGTCAATGCGCATCCCGAGGTGGCACATAACTATGAACGCACGCACCGGCTGAACATGTGGTTCGTGCTGGCCACCGAAACACCCGAGGGGATCGAGGCCACCGCCGATGCCATCGAATGGGAAACGGGGATCCGTGTTCTCCGTTTCCCCAAACTTCAGGAATTTTTCATCGGCTTCCGGGTGGCGGCATGATCAACGCAACAGACAGACAGATTATCGAGTCGCTCCAGGGCGGACTGCCCCTGGTGGCTGCGCCCTATGCGCAGGTCGCCGCCGACCTGGGCCTGACCGAGGCCACCCTGCTGGACCGGCTGGCCGCGCTGAAGGCGCGCGGGGTCATCCGGCGGATCGCCGCGGCCCCCAATCATTACAAGCTGGGTATGACGTCGAACGGCATGACCGTCTGGAACGTGCAGGATGACCTGATCACCGAACTGGGTGCTCAAATCGGGGCACTGCCTTTCGTCACCCATTGCTATGAACGGCCCCGCGCCCTGCCCGACTGGCCCTACAACCTGTTCGCCATGGTCCACGGCAGCTCGCGCGATGAGGTCGAAGACAAACGCGGCCAGATCGCCGCAATTCTGGGATCGGCCTGCCGGGGCAGCGACATCCTCTATTCCACGCGCATCCTGAAAAAAACCGGGCTGCGCCTGAAACAGAAAGGCTGAAACATGTTCCGCCTGACCGAATACATGCATCAGCTGGTCAAGCCGACTCCGGTGCGCAAACGGCGCCCCGGCCCGGTAAAGCCGGTTGTGATCTGGAATCTGACGCGGCGCTGCAACCTGAAGTGCCGCCATTGCTACACCGTCTCGGCGGATGTCGCGTTCCCGGGTGAGCTCAGCCATGAGCAAGCCATGGTAACCCTTGAGGATCTGGGCCAGTTTCGCGTCCCGGCCCTGATCCTCTCGGGTGGGGAACCGCTGGATCGGTTCGATTTCTTCGACATTGCAAAACGCGCCCGTGATCTGGTGCCAATGCTGGCCTTGTCGACCAACGGAACCCGGATCCATGACGAAACCGCCGATATGATAGCGGATGTGGGCTTCAACTATGTCGGCATCTCGCTGGACGGGATCGGAGCGACGAATGACTGGTTTCGCGGCGTCGAGGGCGCTTTTGCGGACGCCTTGCGCGGCGTGCGCGAATGCAAAAAGCGCGGCATCAAGGTTGGCCTGCGGTTCTGCCTGACCGAAGGCACGCAACATCACTTGCCTGACTTGCTGAGCCTTTGTGATGATGAAGGTGTCGACAAGTTTTACCTGTCGCATCTTGTTTATGCGGGGCGCGGCGACAAGAACCGGGGCGAAGACGCCGCGCATCAGCGCACGCGCAAAGGCCTGGATCTGTTGCTGGAACGCGCCTGGGAAGCCGCATCGGGCGGTCGTCCGCTGGATATCGTGACCGGGAACAATGACGCTGATGCCGGATATTTCCTGAACTGGATTCGCACGCATTTCGACGCCGAAAAGGCTGCACATGTGCGTGCGCACCTGGCCGCGTGGGGCGGAAACTCTAGTGGTTTGGGCGTCGCCAATATCGACAATCTCGGCCGGGTCCATCCGGACACTTACTGGTCCGGCTACACGGTGGGCAACGTAAAGACCAAATCCTTTTCCGAACTCTGGACCAGCGATGATCCGATGCTTGCCATGCTCCGTACCCGTCCGCGCCCGCTGAAGGGGCGCTGCGGAGCCTGCGAACTCAAGGACGTGTGCGGCGGCAATACCCGCATCCGCGCCTTGCAATTGACCGGTGATCCATGGGCCGAGGATCCTGCCTGTTACCTGTCCAACCAGGAAATCGGTGTGGATGAAGCAGGGGAACGCCTTCAGGTCACACCGTTTCGGGGGAAAAGCCATGATCCGGCGCATCAGTTCTTTTGACACCGTAAGTGCGAGGCTTTCAACCGCTGCGCCTGGGGCGCGTGCGGGAGCCTCCGGCGGGAGTATTTTTGAAAAGATGAAGATCGGGGCATTATGCTCGATCCTGGGCGCGGGTGTCGCCTGGGCCGACGCGCCTTCGGACTATGCGGAGCATTGTGCATCCTGCCATGGCGAGAACCGTCTGGGCGGTGTTGGCCCCGCGCTGATCCCTGAAACGCTCAAACGCATGCGGGGGCCCCGGGTTGCTGCGGTAATTGCTGAAGGGCGCGCGGCGACACAAATGCCGGCCTTCTCGCACGAGCTGGATGCTCTGCAAATCGAAGAGCTGGCCGGTTGGTTGAAATCGCCGTTGGAATCCGACCCCGAATGGGGCGAGGCCCAGATATTGGCCAGCCGGACGATGGACGAGGAATATGTGCCGGTGGATGCGCCCGTCTGGGACAGCGACCCGATGAACATCACGCTGGTGGTGGAAACCGGTGATCACCATGTCAGCGTTCTGGACGGCGACACGTTCGAGGTTCTGGACCGGTTCGAAACCCCCTTCGCCGTGCATGGCGGACCCAAGTTCAGCCCGGATGGGCGGTATGTGTTCATCATGTCCCGCGACGGGTGGGTGCAGAAATACGACATTTGGGCACTGAAACAGGTGGGCCGTGTGCGTGCCGGCCTGAACAGCCGCAACATCGCCATGTCCGGCGATGGCAAATGGGTGGCCGTGGCGAACTACCTGCCCAACAGCCTGACTGTGTTGTCCACCGAAGACCTTTCCGTCGCAAAGGTCATCGAGGTCAAAAGCAAGAAGGGCCTGCCCAGCCGCGTCTCTGCCGTCTACCAGGCCCCTCCGCGGGAAAGCTTTGTTTTGGCACTGAAGGATGTGCCCGAGATTTGGGAAGTATTTTACGGCGCAAATCCCCCGCAATCCGGGCTTGGCCATGATTTCCGCATCGAAGGCCAGTTCAAGAACCCTGATCCTTTCCCAGTGCGCAAGATCAGCACAGGTGATTATCTGGACGATTTCTTTTTCGACCAAAGTTATGAATATGTCATGGGGGCGTCCCGCGAT
>NZ_JBXWSM010000117.1:0-6077 GCF_059613405.1 Ruegeria sp. BHSA118 | reverse complement strand
AACAGCAGGGCGGGCCTCAGACCCTTACCCGAGGTTTCGATGTAGTCGCGCATCGGACCGTACAGATAGGCCTGAGGCTCACCCGTCGGCAACAGGCCCAAAAGCGTTTCGCGCGCCTGATCCCCGTAGAAGGTCAGGGTTTTCAGAAAATCCTGTTTCGCAGCAGGATCCAAATGCGCGGTTCCGGATTTCACAGGCTCAGCCCTTCTGGGTGATGATCACGCGACTTTTGTTTTCCCGCGCGGCGGATCGTTCCGGACCGCCGTCAAACGCGGAAAGCGGTGCATCCGAAATTGGCAACGCCCTGGACAGGACGCCGGATTGACCGCTGTCCCGACCCAGATCATACGCGACATCTTCCGCCAGCTCATCCCCAGGGATCGGCAGATCCGCGGTGGGCTCGTAATTTGCGATGAGGTCGAACAGCTCTTTCGGCGGGCAGATCATTCTAAGCGCTTCGGCAATGGCCGGGTCCTCGGTGACGCCGCCGGGTTTTGAATATTCCGCCGCCGGTTCCCCTATGACGGCGAGAGGGCCATCACCGCCACATTCAACTCCTGTTGTGTCCTGACCCATTTTCAGCGCGGCTTCGACCGCGACCGCGAACCGGTTGTCCCACGGAAGGCCAGCCTGATAGCGGGCGTAATCATAGGCACGCAGCGGTTTCAGGATATCGGGCTCGTGCAGATCCCAGATCTGGCAGGGCTCCGCATCCGATCCACTGCGTTGAAGAATGGCGTTGACGGCCCGACGCGCGGCCTCGTTCGCCCCTTCCATCGTGGCAAGGTCGGTGAAAGTGCGGACGTAATCCGATGCCAGGAAGAAATTCGGGATGAGCGTGGCCGCATCCGGGCGCAAGCGCCAGCTGTTGATACGGTTGACCAGCAAGGGTTCGACATTGCTTTGACGCTTGGGGTCGTTCGGGTCTTGAACGATATCAGGATCGAGGAACCAGTAATGCATATCCTCGTCCCGCAGAACGGTTTGGCCATCCACGTTGATGCTGCGCTTGAGCTGTTCCCAAACCTCCTGTGCGATCTCTTCCCGGCTGCAATCGCGCGCGGTTTTTCCGTTCAACCCCGGCTTGTCCCATTCGGAGATATCGATTGACAGCAGGCCCTTGGTCTTTCCTTCGGCCCAGTTTTCGAAATTGATCCCCGGCCAGAACTGTTTTTGCGACACAGCCGTCAAAGCCCATGGGCTGTCGATGAAAATGACGTGGCCATGGGTCAGCTCGACATCCTTGGTCAGATAGAACTGAATGCCGTTCATCCATTGCACGTCGTCGGCCAGCAAAGGCAATTTGGCAAGTGCGGGGTCAACCGCCATCATGTCCGGGGTCACAAGCGGTGCCATGCGTTCAATCGGCATGGCGCTGATGAACCAATCCCCTGTGACCTGCTTTTCTTCGCCATCCTGTTCGACCGTTGCGCCAACGATCTTGCCGTTCCGGCACTCGATTCCGGTGACTTTGGAGTCAAAATTGTAAACGACTCCCTTGCTTGTCAGATAATCCAGCCACGGTTGAATCCAGACAAGATTGGTGGGCCCGTTCAACAACCTGTTGCAGTGGGGTTCGGGCGTGGCAATACCCAGCTGAAGCTGAACCGCAATGTCCCCCACTGTCTTCGTGCTTGCCGTCGTGGCCTTGGCGGCCACCAACGAACGGGTCAGGCCGATGGCAAGGAACTTCTGATAGGCTTCCGAACGGTCCTGCGCGCCGATGAAATCCCACCAACCGATCCGTTCATATTCGTCGAACCGGCGTTCCTTGCAAGAGCTCGCGATCCGCCACATGCAGGCGACAAAATGTTCGACATCCTCATACGCAATCTGGTCCCTCGGCGAAAGCGCGAAGGCAATGGTCTTGAAGGCATCCGCGACATCCTTGAGCGTGCGGGGGAACCGTTCCGGGACAATGATGCCGGGCTTGTCGAACTGGCTGACCAGAACTTGCGTGGTCGGGACCAGATTGTCAAAGCATGTGCCCTTGTCGTAATACGGCGTGCGGGCCATCGTGTCGGTGATATGCCGATAAAAGTTTGGAAAGAACCTGAACCCATGTTCACCGGGCAGCCAGGGCCGTTTCACGCCGGGCGGATAATTGGCTCCATCCATCTCGGCCCATTTTTCCAGTGCCTTGATGTGTTTCGCTTTCGAGCCATGATCCCCTTCACCCTTCATCACGGGGATGCTGCGGGCCTTGCCGCCGGGGATCAGCTGGCGTTCGTGGATTTCTACCTCGAACCCGCGTTCAATCAGTTCATGCGCGGCGCTCATGCCAGCCACGCCTCCTCCAAGAATGACAACCTTGTCAGGCATCGGAAATTCCTTTCGCGGAATAGACGTCAAAGCGCAGGGTGATGTCTGACAGGCTGGCTTCGCCAATGCCAAAACCCTGCACCCGGTTCATCCAGCTGTAATGCGGATTCGAGGTCAGGTAACGCGGCGCAAGCCTTACCGGAGCCGAAGCGGGCAGGTTGCCCTTGGACAATGCCGCGTATCCGTCCGGGCCGAAGTCACACACACCCGTATCTTCGAACAGGATCGGGGCGTGTCCGATGGACGGTCTGATAAGCGCCTTTGCATGAAGCAGCCCCACACCATCGGGCCGCACGCGCATCCAGTCTCCGCCGATCGGTTCGATCACCCCTTTCAGATGCGGGCCTTCAACGGTGCCACCTTCTTTGATGGCGAAATGCAGCCAAATCCCATCCGGCGTCTCGCCCGAGGGGTGAAAGCTGTTATCGAACGGCAACACAAATTTGGCAACATGTTCCAGTACGGGCGACGTCACTGCGGTTTTTGTCGGTTCCGGTGCAGCAGGTTCAACTGCTTTTTCCGGCCCGGGGTCATATTCGCGCCCTCCCGACGTCAGCACCGGACGCCAGGACAGGGTTTTTTCCTGTGTCACTGACGGCAAAATGGCTGTGAATTGTTGAAACCCGGTTTGCGGGTCTCGCAACAAGGGCCAGCCGCGAATGGCACGCTCGGGGCCGCCATCTTCCGAACAGATCAGACGTAGCGTGTCATGCGACGACACTGATGGACCTGCTTCCACCAGTACCCGACTGAGACCGTCTGCGTTGATCGCTTCGGACCAACGCAGCGTTACGCCCCGATCTGAAAACTCGCGCACGACCCGATCTCCGGTCAACAGGTGATGGTGCGGACGGCCTCAGCTTCTTTGATCCTGAGATGGAACTTCTGCTGCACGCGGAAGACGTGCTCGCCCTCGGCAGAGGTTTGCAGATACTTCACGGCGATATCCGAGGGCACGACGATTTCAACCGGTGCACCCAGCAGGGACACAAGCACAGCCTTGTCCGGGGGCAGGGTGCTGGAACGCAGCAACGGCCCGTCCAGGAACGGGAGAATGCTGTCACGTGGCAGCACCATCGAATTCGGCAGCGGGGTCGTGACCGCACGGAACAGGCCATTGCCCATCACACAGGCATAGGGGCCCAGATAGCCATGCGTTTCCAGCGCGCTGATGCCCTCGACGACGGCTTCGAAAACATCGGTTCCGCTATAGTTCTTTTTGGCCGTGGTATTGGTTTTGCCTTCGCCCGCTTCAAGCAATCCCGGATATTTGCCACCGCCGCTGATCGTATAGATCTGCGGCAATGAGGCGTGCGCGCCGCCAGCGTGTTTGGGGGCCTGTCCGGTGCCGGGTTGACCGTTGAAAATGATGTCGTCCTCGACCCGTGCCACAACCGCGGCCGCTCGGCGGAACATGATCTGAGCCGCCGTCAGTTCCGGATCAGCCACCTGTGCGCCTTTCAGGTACACGTTCACCGATACGGTGGCAAGGCGCAGCGTGTCATAATCGTTCACGTCAAGACGTTCTTTGGATGCACCAGATGAGTTGTCGACCAGACTGAGCTTGTTCAGCGGAACGGATTGCGTGTCAGCGGGCAGCGGCCCGTAAAGGGGCAGGAAACTGGCGGCCACCCGGGCGCGAAGCGCCTCATCATGGACGGCCTTTTTCACGGCGCTCCACTGATCTTCATTCCAATCCAATGCATCGGTCATTGCAAATCCCTCTCGGTGCTGCTGCCCAGTTCGGCGGGGCAGTCAATCTTGTTCATTTTTCTTCTTTCAATCTGTCCAGCAGATCGCGGGCCCGCTGCTCCTGAACAACTCCACGGCAATCCCGGGCAAGCGAAAGCGCTTGTTCCGCCTCGCTGATTGCGGCGTCCATATCCCCCTTTGCGGCAAAAGCCTTTGCCCGCACACGGTGATATTCAGGTTTGTTCAACGTCTCGCCGCGTTCCCAGCCGGGAATGCAGACGGTTTCCAGCCGGTTCAAAGCCTGATCAACATCTCCGTGATGAATCATCAACTCAGACAGAACAATCTGATTCTGAGGAAAAGTAAAGTTTCCACCAGATTTGGAAATCAGGTTCATGCATGTCTCGATGCGTTCCGGAACACCTGCGATGTCGCCCTTTCCGGCCTGCGCGAGGCCCATATAGATGTCCTGCATCGCGTGAAGGTAAAGAAACCCTTCCTCATCCGCGACTTTTCTGGCTTCTTTCATCGTCACATCAAGCCGGTCCCATTCCCCCGCATAGGGCAGGAACATGCTGCAAGCGCCCATCACGTAGACAAGGTTGGGAGCGTGGTTCAGCGCCCTGCTGACCTCGATGGATTCCAGACGCGCGGCCTCGGCTTTTTCGAACTTTCCTTGCTGCCACAGCAGGCATCCCTGAATGGCCAGCAATGACGCGGCCGTGGAAGACTGGGTCATGGGCATCATGGCCATATCCAGCTCGGGTGTGATCAGGGCGAATGCGCGCTCCAGCTGTTGTTCGCATTCCGCAAATTCCCCGCGGAAGTAACGAGTAAAGCTCAACGCCCGTGCCGCAAGCACATTGGCGACGGGGTCTTCGGACATGCCGGCCATCATGTCCAGCGCCTGTCCCATTTCCATCGCTCGGTTCATCTGACCGGCAACAAAGAAATGGGTCCAACGGCAGAAGGTTGCTGCGAAAAGCGTCTCGCCGTCGCCCAAAGACTGGGCCAGTTCCATCGCCCGGGCGGCAGTCTCGCCGACCTGATCGGACGACCATCCGTAGATCGCCATATAGGCGGGCAGAATGTTCATCTGAACCCGAAGCTCGAAGCCATCGCGATCCGCGTTGACCTTCATAGTTCCGATGTTGCGCAGGGCGGCCCGGAAAGCGGAAATCGCGGGCAGGTTTGCCAGCCGGGACAACGCCAGTTCACCTGCCGTGACCCAATTCGTGACAGCCTCATCCTTCAATCCGCCAAGATCGCAGTGATGCGCGACGGTATCGGGGGCCGGGCTGCCGAATGCTTTGTGACCGTCCAGCAATGCTTGGGCGATTTTCAGATGCACCTTCTGCCGGTCTTCCCGCAGCAACGAATTATAGGCCGTATCCTGAACCAGCGCGTGGTTAAACGTGTATGTGGCCGACCCTGAATCGCTGGTAATCAGCACGACGCCAGCCGCCATAAGCTGCATGAGGGCGCTTTCCACATCCATATCTTCACGCGCCACCGCGTGGATCATCTGAGCGGTGAAACTGCGCCCGATAACCGATCCGAGCTGAGCGACTGGTTTGGCATGTTCCATTCGGTCAAGACGCGACATCAGCGAGTCCTGAAGGGTGGCCGGGACGCTCAGCGCATCCAGAACCTCGGCGTTGATCGGGGCATCCTGGGGCAACTGGTCAAGGACGGCCTTTGACATTTCCTCGATATACAGCGGCACGCCATCCGCCTTCTCGATGATCTGCCTGATCAGGATGACAGGCAAGCTGTACGGCTCGGCCACGCGCCGGACCAGTTCGGATGCCTCGGTATTACCAAGCGGAGACAGATCAATGCGCGCGGCTCGGCTTTCGAAATGTTCCGGAGGTTCGTATTCAGGTCGGTGCGACAGAACCACCAGTACCGGAAAGTTGCTCAAAGCGGATGCAAGCGCATCCAGTACATCCAACGTGGTTGCATCGGCCCAATGAACGTCTTCGACCACCAGCAACAACGTGCCGCGCCTGTCGCACAGGCTGCCCAGACTGCGCAGCATCACGTCAAGGGATTTGCGCGCC
>NZ_JBXWSM010000116.1:0-6297 GCF_059613405.1 Ruegeria sp. BHSA118 | reverse complement strand
GGCGCAAATGGTTCAAAAGCTGAAGCTTGATGCGGACGACATACGTGTCACGACCCCGGATGTGGGCGGCGGGTTCGGCATGAAGGTGATGCCATACCCTGAATATTTCTGCGTTTCCGTGGCGGCGATGAAGCTGGGTCAGCCGGTGCACTGGATGTCCGACCGGTCCGAGGCGATGCTTTCCGATCACCATGGCCGCGATCTGACCTCGCTGGCCGAGCTGGCCTTTGATGCTGACCACCGGATCACCGCCTACCGCGTCCACAGCAAAGTCAACCTTGGCGCATACAACAGCCACTTCGGTCAGGCGATCCAGACCAGCCTGTTCAGCAAGGTGCTGATGGGTGTCTATGACGTCCAAACCACCTATCTGCGGGTCGAAGGCTTCTATACCAACACGACGCAGGTCGATGCGTATCGCGGTGCGGGTCGGCCCGAGGCGATCTATGTGCTTGAACGCGCGATGGACCGCGCCGCGCGCGAACTTGGCGTTGACCCGTGGGAGTTGAGGCGCAAAAACTTCATCAGACCCGTCGACTTCCCATACACCTCTGCCACGGGTGAAACCTATGATGTCGGCGATTTCGACATGATCCTGCGCCGCGCGGCCAGCCAGACCAGCGGTTTTGACGCCCGCAAGGCCGCCGATGCCGAACGCGGTCTGATCCGGGGGCAGGGTCTTTGTTACTATATCGAAAGTATTTTGGGCGACCCTTCCGAGAACTCGAAGGTCGAGTTTTGCGAGGATGGCACGGTGAACCTTTATGTCGGCACACAATCGAACGGGCAGGGGCACGAGACGGTTTATGCCCAGTTCCTGTCCGATCAGACCGGCGTTCCGATGGACAGGATCACCATTATTCAAGGTGATACCGACCGGCTTGCCCATGGCGGCGGAACGGGCGGGTCCCGCTCGGTCACGGTGCAAAGCACGGCCACCCTGGCCACGATTGACAAGATGATCGCCGCATTCACGCCTTATCTTGCCGATAAGATGGGGGTCGAGGACAGTGATGTGCATTTTGACCATGAGACATTCCGAGCGCCGGGCTCGAACCTGACGCCGACCCTGACCGAAGCCGCCGAGATGGCGCGTGCCGATGGTCGAACGGATCTGCTGCAACATGAGGCCCGCGCCAACCTGGATGCGCGCAGCTACCCGAACGGCGCGCATGTTGCCGAGGTTGTGATCGATTCCTACACCGGCGAAACTTGGGTGGAGCGCTACACGGTGGTTGACGATTTTGGCAATCTTATCAATCCGATGCTGGCCGAAGGGCAGGTGCATGGCGGGGTGGTGCAAGGTATCGGCCAGGCCCTGACCGAACATGTCGTGCACGATGCACATGGGCAACTGCTCACGGCTTCGTTTATGGATTACGCCTTGCCCCGTGCAACTGACATACCCATGATTAAGTTTACCTCGGCGCCGGTTCCGTCAACTTCAAACCCGATGGGGATGAAAGGGTGTGGCGAGGCTGGCACAGTGGGCGCACTGGCCGCTGTGGCGAACGCGGTTCAGGATGCGCTCTGGGATCACGGGGTGCGGCAGGCGGACATGCCTTTCACACCTCACAAAGTATGGGAATTGCTGACGCATGAATCTGTCGCGGCTGAGTAGGAAGGTTCTGGGATGGCTCGGGCGCCCTTTGCGGTCCGAGCATTCAGCCGAGACGCGGCACCGCGAACCGATCAGCCATGTCATCATTCTTGATGGCACCATGTCCACCTTGGAACCGGGGTTTGAAACCCACGCCGGCCAGACATTTCGCCTGTGCTGCGAGATGGGCAGCAAGGTTTCGGTGTTCTACGAGGCCGGCGTGCAGTGGGAAAGCTGGAAGTCCTCGCTGGACGTGATGATGGGTAGGGGCATCAACCGCCAGATCCGTCGCGCCTATGGGTATTTGGCGTCCCGCTACAAGCCGGGCGACAAGATCTTTTTCATCGGTTATTCGCGCGGTGCCTATGGCGTGCGCAGTCTGGCCGGCGTGATCGACATGATCGGCCTGCTCAAGGCGGAACACGCCACCGAGCGAAACATACTGCAAGCGTATCGCCACTATGAATGCAATCCAGACGGCATCGCCGCCAGTGAATTCCGCCGACGTTTCTGCCACGAAGGGGTCGAGATCGAGATGGTCGGCGTCTGGGACACGGTCAAGGCGTTGGGTTTGCGTCTGCCGCTGCTGTGGCGCTGGGCTGAAGAGAAGCACGCCTTTCACAACCATCAGCTGGGCCCGGCCACCCGTCACGGGTATCACGCCATGGCGCTGGATGAGACGCGCGAAGTGTTCGAACCGGTTCTGTGGACCTGCACGCCCGAGTTCAAGGGCCATGTGGAGCAGGTCTGGTTCCGCGGAACCCATGGCGACATCGGTGGCCAATTGAACGGCTACGAAGAGGCGCGGCCGCTGAGCAACATTTCCCTGATCTGGATGCTGGACAAGGCGGAATTGCACGGTCTGCCTTTGCCCGACGGCTGGCGCGATCGGTTTCCCATCGATCCCCATGCTCCGTCGGTTGGCACATGGCGCGGCTGGGGCAAGATTTTCCTGCTGCGAAAGCACCGCAAGGTCGGGCAGGACCAGTCGGAACGCCTGCATGTTTCAGTTTCGCCGGACGAACTGCCTGGATGGGTCGCGATGCCGAATCTGCCGACACATCCCGCGCAGTGAAAGGCTACCATGTGCCAGTGGTTCCAAGATCACTGGCACTTCAATGTCAGGTTCGAACCCAAAGATTGACTAGTCGGTACGCAGTTTTGAGAGCATGGGGCAAGAGACATTCCCGCTGTCGCAGTTGGCTGTGAGTTCGCTCAGCGCCGCTTCCAATCGCTTCAGCTCGTTTATCTTTTCACGCACATTGAAGATATGAAGCTCAGCCAGCTCTTTTACGGACCGGCAATTCTCTCCGTCGCCTTCGGACAGGCTGAGAAGCGTCTTTGTATCGGCTAGCGGAAAGCCCAAATCACGGCATTTTTTCAGGAAACGAAGTCTTCCAACATCGTGCGCAGAGTACATCCGGCGATTATTCGGTGCCCGTTCTGGTTTGGGCACGATCCCTTCGCGCTCATAGTAGCGGATCGTTTCAATGCCGACACCGCTTTGCCGGGATGCTTCCCCAATCGCAAACATGTGAGTTTTTCCGTCTTGATCCTGTAGCGACTACAGAAGTTATACCAATGGCTGTCGTTTCAACACCTCAAATTGATCAAGGGAATGAAATGCAGAAGTACCTTAGCGTTAGTTATCTCGGATCACTGTCAGCACTTGGCGTTGCGGCTTGCTGTGTATTGCCCATGACAATGATGTTGCTGGGACTAGGAGGCAGTTGGTTGGCTGTTTTCGGAAAGATCGCGGCGGCAAGCTACTACGTATTGACGATTTCGACGGTGCTTGTCGCGATATCGTGGCTTGTATCTTATCAGCGAGGTTCCCTATCAAAGTTGAAATGGTGGCTTTCGGGGACGACCGCAATCACCGCGTTAGCTTGGGTCGTCGTCTTTAACGAGGCCCGGATCAACGATTACCTGATAATGCAGATGTGAAACAATGACAGAGCAAACTGTAGTGCTTGAAAGCACCCTGACGTGCCCGAAATGCGGTCACAGCGAAACCGAAATAATGCCGACGGATGCTTGCCAGTGGTTCTATGAATGCAAGTCTTGCGCAGCAGTCTTGAAACCATTGGAAGGGGATTGTTGTGTCTACTGCTCCTATGCAACGGTGCCTTGCCCGCCGATCCAGAATGGCGATAGTTGTTGCGGATGACAAAGTCTGCTTTGTCCGCAAAGCTGACGCTCCGAACTAAAACACCCTCGCAGCATTCAGCGAGGGTGTTTTCTTTGTACGAACCCGTTACGCCTTGCGTCGGTCTTGACTATGCAACGCCTCCGGTAAGAGGCGTGGCGAAACGCCTGCGCCCTTTTCACGTTCTATAGACATGATTTAGGTTCTGGTGTTCGCTATTACCGCCGCCGGTCGCGGCGCGAGCTCATCGGCTGGAAGGCCACGCCCACATGCGCCTCGCAATAGGGTTTGCCTGCCTCGACCGGCAGGCCGCAGAACCAGAAATCCTCGGTCGCAGGGTCGCCCACCGGCCACTTGCAGGTTTTCTCGGTCAATTCCATCAGAGTCAGCTTCTTGGCCTTTTTCTCGACCTCGTTGACCTTGGCCAGCGCCTCGGGGCTGATCTCGTTGGCCGACGGCTGCGGTGGCAGCGGCTGACCGGCGGGGATGATCTGACGGCGGGCCGGAACGACCGGTTTCGCCTCGGCGGTCGGGGCCGGGGCCGGACGCGCCGGTTCGGTCTTGGGTGCAGGTTTGGGCTTGGCCTCGGCCTTGGGGGCGGGTGCCGGTTTTTCTTTCGGTTCCGCCTTCGCCGGGGATGCGCCTGCCGTCCGGTTCGACAGGCCCAGGCGGTGCACCTTGCCGATCACCGCATTGCGGGTCACGCCGCCCAGTTCCTTGGCAATCTGGCTGGCCGACTGGCCTTCGCCCCACATCTTCTTCAGCAGTTCAACACGCTCGTCTGTCCAGGACATCGTTAGCCTTTCAAAAGCGGAAAGCGGCCCCGGATTCGGGCCGCCTTGGGAATTCGTCTCAGCACCCTATTCTAAACACTGCTGCCCGAGTTACAAGCTGTCTTCGAATCAGGTCGAGGGCAAATCATGCAAAATCCCGCAGATCAGACCGCGCGTCGCTTCGGAGCAGTCAACTGGATGGGCCTTTACACGCTGGCGCAGCGCGAAACCCTGCGTTTTCTGGCCGTCTGGACGCAAACGGTTCTGGCACCACTGGTTACGGCGGGGCTGTTCCTGTTGATCTTCACCATCGCCATCGGACCCAGCCGGCCCGATGTCATGGGTGTACCGTTTGTGATGTTTCTTGCGCCGGGAATCATGATGATGACGGTGATCCAGAATGCCTTTGCCAATACCTCGTCCTCGATGGTGATCGCCAAGGTGCAGGGCAATATCGTCGATACTTTGATGCCACCGCTGTCACCGCTCGAGATTCTGCTGGGCTATCTCGCCGGCGGCATTGCCCGAGGCGTGATGATCGCACTGGTGATCTCGATTGCGTTTTTGGTCTTGCTCTCCATCGCGCCTCAGCACCCCCTGATCGCACTGACATTCGTCGTTCTGGGTGGGGCATTCATGGGCGCGTTGGGCCTGTTTGCCGGTATCTTCGCCAACAAGTTCGATCAGATGGCCGCGATCACCAACTTTATCGTCACGCCGCTGGCCTTCCTGTCGGGTACGTTCTACTCGGTCGAGGCGCTGCCGCCCGTGCTGAACCGCCTGACCCACCTGAACCCGGTGTTCTATCTGATCGATGGTTTGCGCTACGGAATGATCGGAGTGTCCGACAGCTCTCCGTGGCTGGGAATGGCGGTCTGTACGTTTGCGACACTCGTGATCGGAGCCATCACCTGGCTGATGCTGCGCACCGGATATCGCCTCAAGGCTTAGGGTGGCCCGGCCATCGCGACCGGTTGCAAGGGCCGGGGCCGGGATGCACGCGCACCCGTTCCCGCTGTGCGGGGCAGCCCTTCAGGCGCCGCGCCGCACCGCTTCTCGCCAGACCAGGATCAGCCCGCCGGCCAGGATGGTCGCAGACCCGACCAGACTGATCCAGTCGGGGATCACATCAAAGACCGCAAAGTCGTAAAGGGCGGCAAAGATCAGCGTGGCATAGCTGATCGGGGCCACAAAGGATGCATCCGCCCGCGCCATGCCGTTGACGAAACAGGCCTGGGCGCAGGCCATCAGAACGCCGATCCCCACCAATGCTGCCCACTGCTGCGAGGTTGGCATCTGAAAGACGAAGCTGACGGCCAAAGTGGCGATCAGCAACCCCATCGCGTTATTGATCAGCAGGATCTGCATCGGTGGCTCGCGCCCGGACAGCTTTTTGATGAAAATCAGCTCCATCCCGATCAGCGCAGCCGCCGCCAGCGCTAGAAGGGCGGCGGGCTGAAAGCTGGCGGGGGTCGGGCGCAGCAGGATCAACGCGCCCGTCAAGGCGACAGCCGCCGCCAGCCAGCGCCACGGGCCGATCCGTTCTTGCAGCAGCGGAATGGCCAGCACCATACCAAAGACAGGGTTCAGAAAGGATATGGCCGTCGCATCCGCCATCGGAATGAAGGCAACCGACGCGAACATCAACGTCACCCCCGCCCAGCCAAAACTGGTCCGCCCGACGTGTAGCCTCCAATGGGGCCGCACCAACCGCGGCCGCAATGTTGCAACCGCCAGCAGGATCGCCAGCAGGGCAAACAGAAACCGCCCGTGAC